>JAPPGB010000061.1 GCA_028821475.1 Spirochaetaceae bacterium | reverse complement strand
AGGGAGGAGGCTCGTACTCTCAGCAATGCCCATATTGCCGGGTGAGACTGTCAGAAGAACGTCGGCGGCTGCCGGTCGAATACTGCTCTGTGACGGCACGAACCGGGACGGATACCCCAACCGAGCATGACAGCGCTCCAGAGCGACCGGAAGTCATAAATCGCACCACGGCGGTTGACGGGAAATGCGATTTGCTGCACGCGGCCCATGCTTGGGCCGCCTCGGCGTTCCCGCGCCATGGAGGGCGCGGGCGATTGGGCGGCGTCTGGAGGGAGGTGATGATCTACCCCGCCATCTGGTGGGCGTGGTCGCCGCCGATGGAACTGATCCCGTTGACCCAGGATCGCTTGGGCAACCTCGGCATGCTCCTGATTCCCGGCCTGATCCTCGGCACCTACCTGGCGGCCAGCACCATGCGCATGACGCGCACCATGATGCTGGAGGTGCTGCGCCAGGACTACATCCGCACGGCCTGGGCCAAAGGGCTGCACCTCGTCGTCGTTCGCCCAGGTCCACCACACCGGATCCTGCAGCAGCTTCTCCTGGACGGCGTAGGTGAGCTCTCAACGACCCCGCTTTGAAATTGAAGGCGCCGCCGCCCGCGATCGTGACCTGCTCCGCGCTGGAACGGATGCGGCCACCCCAGCAGATGGACGTTGGTGGGGAAGAATCCGAACAGCTTGTAATCGGCTTCCCGCACCAGGAGACGGATCGGGAACACCGCCTCCTGTCCGCGACGTAGATGCGGCGAAAGGTCTCCGGGCCCGTTGGGCGGCTTGCCGTGGCGCCGCGCCCAACGGCGTCCATGAAATGCTCCAGCGGCCGCGGCAGTGCCTCCGGCATCTCTCCGATGGCCCGCACTGTCCGGTCACGGGGCCCACGAACGGCGACGCGTCAGTCGTGTGATGAGATACCTGGTGCCCGGCTTCGCTGTGACGACGAGTATTGAAAGTGCACCGATGGGAGACGTACGAGAAATCAGCGTCAAGATCGGTGGGGTCGCCGGTCGCCCGGGCCACGCTTCTCGGAGCCAGCCCTACGGGACCAACTAACTCAGTACACTTCGGCGGCTCGGTCTGCGGTGACGCGGTGCCCAGGCGCTGCTTCGGGCTGACGGGTGAGCTCACGCCCATACCCAGCCCGACGCTCGTGGACCTGGTCGGGCGCGTTCCGGGCGCGCCTCCGGAGCAGCCGACGGCGCATGCACACCCATGGGGCCAGGACGGAGCCACGGGTGGGCGCATCCGGCGTGACACCGCGGGGCTGCCGGTCCGCCGCGCACGCACGGGTCCCACGGGTCGGCCCTAATGACAGGGTGCCCGCGCCCACAGCAAGCTTGCCTCGCCTGGGGTTCGACGGATCGATGATGACGCGCCATGATGACAGTCAGCGCAGTCGCCCGTTGGCGGTCACTTCAACGTCACCACCTCCGGTGGCGGCGACGCTGGCGGGCGTCCGGAACGGCCGGATTTGGTGAGTTCCGAGTCGTTGACAGTGCGCCGTGCCCACGCTATCGTACTTGGCTTGGGGTCGCGGATGCCGATGACGCGCCATGATGACAGTCAGCGCAGTGACGGGTTGCGTGCCCGGGGTCTATGACCGCGCAGGGTCCCGTAGCGCCTCGCGATATCGGCGCCCCGGGTGTGGCCTTCCGCATCCTCCTACGGCGTCGGCACCCCAAAGTAATTCCTTTCGCGGCTCGATACCCGGCCCGCATGTACCCCTGTCAACGCTTCACCCCCGCCCTCGCGGGCGACGGCGCATGACTCGGGGCCGCCGTTGGTCGCTAACCCTTCGACGTATGACTCTTCCATTCACAACACCTTCCCGGTTTTTGCCGGCGCACAGGAGGTTCGAATGATGCTCAAAGAACCGCACGCGCGCGCGGCGTGAGCCGGGGCGAACCCGCTGAGTCACACGCCGCGCGCGACACCCATTCGACTCTGTCTGGCCGCCTGCGTTGCGGGCGCGAGAGTAGCCAGGGTGCGGCAAGCCGCTACGCAATACTCTCGAGAATCCACATACGGAGGAACGTATGAATATTGTACAGATTACCAGGACCCTCGCGGTTGCGTTGGTCCTGGTCCTGACCGCAACCGGCCTCTGGGCCGCTGGCGCAGAAGAGGAGCCGGGCGCCGCTGCCGACAAGAAGTACGTTACCGACCCCTCCACCGGCAAGGTGGTGACCGCTCCAGAGTACGGCGGGACAATAACCTACGCCAAAGCAGGAGAGCCGCCGAATCCTGACTACATGGTCTCTGCTCACGGTCATGGTGCCTTTACCTCTGGCGTTTTAGGGAGGCTGGTAACCGCGGACTGGGCAACGCCCAGGGACAAACATGACTTCGTGTTTCACAACGTTCCAACTAACACGATAGGGGGTCTGGCTGAAAGCTGGTCGCAGCCCGACCCACTGACTTATATCGTCAAAGTCCGCCAGGGCGTTCACTGGCACGACAAGGCACCGATGAACGGTCGCGAGCTGACTGCCGATGATATCGAGTTCAACTATCACCGTATCTTGGGACTTGGCAGCGGTTTCACCGAACGTAGTGAACGTGCTAGTAGCTGGAAGGGTATGCAATTTGAATCGATAACGGCCACCGACAACTGGACGGTTGTTTTTAAGCTGAAGGAGCTAAACCTCCGTGCGCTGGCTGTTATCCTCGACGACTGGAGTACTGCGATATATCCCCCCGAGGTAATCAGGGAACACGGCGACGCGACGGACTGGCGCAACCTGGTCGGCACCGGACCCTGGATGCTGACTGACTACGTCGAGGGCAGCTCTATCACCTGGGAAAAGAATCCTGACTACTGGGGCTTCGACGAAAAATACCCGCAGAACCGCCTGCCCTATATTGACCGGTTAAGGGCACTGATTATGCCAGAGGCAGCGACACGCCTAGCGGCACTGCGCACGGGTGGGGTTGATTACATGGGTCTGATAGGGGGAACTCAAATGACGAGTCTCGACCAGATAAGGAGCCTCCAGCGGACCAACCCCGAACTCGTGTGGTGGCCAATTTACAATCGGTCGGATAATGCTTTTGGTATGAACGTTCAGTTGCCTCCCTTTGACGACATCAGGGTGCGCAAGGCCATGCAAATGGCAATAAACCTCGAGGAAATTAACAACGCCTACTATGGAGGTACTGCAGATGTGATACCTCAGGGGCCTCTTACCGTGATGATGACAGAGATTGTCACCCACTTTGAAGATTGGCCCGAAGATGTCAAGAAGGTCTTTGACTACGACCCGGAAGGTGCCGAAGCGTTGCTTGATGAGGCCGGATATCCTCGCGGCGCGGACGGCATCAGATTTAAGACCGAGTTGCTGCACAGCGAGGCGTTCGATGTAAACTATCTAGAATTAGTCGCTTCATACTGGAATAAGATTGGCGTTGATGTAGAGATTGATCTAGCGCCAAGAGCTGAACTTGTCGCTAGAAGTCGTGAGCGGGATTTCGAAATGAAAGGTGCGAACGCGGCCCAGAAGTGGTTTCCAATGGTAATGCTAAATAACCTTACGTCGGGAATGCTATGGAACTCGTCCAATGTCGACGACCCAGCTTATGACGCCATGTATGAAGCCGCCGGAGCCGCTACCACCCTCGAGGAGCAGAACAAGATAGCTGGAGAGATGAATCAGTATGCAATAGAGAAGTTCTGGACGATATGGGGTCCCATGCCGCCAAAATTTCAGCCGACCCAGCCGTGGGTTAAAGGTTTTAACGGTGAATTCGCAATCGGAACCGGTCAACTACACCAAGTCTTCGCCCGACTGTGGATTGATAGTGAGCTGAAGGAAGCAATGGGTCATTAGTGGCTGACCTTAGGGAAAAAGGGAGCTGGGAGGCTCAAGCTTCCCAGCTCCCTCACTCGTTGAATAATGAGAGGGGGCCTTTTTTACTGTGATCCCGGACTTGATCCGGGATCCAGGAGTGATTGGCCTAGATTCCGGGTCAAGCCCGGAATGACAAATCAAACCAATCACCACTCTTCGCAAGCGTCACCGTCATTCCGGTTTTCACCGGAATGACGTGGAAGGTGGATTCCGGCTCCGATTCCAATGCGGGGCAGGCTTTTCGTCGGAATGACGAGAGCCTGCCCCGTACCTGATACGGGGTTGGGATATATACCGCAATGACAAACGAGGGCTTGCAATGACGGGGGGAATCGCAATGCGGTGTAGCACATGAGAGCCTATATCATCAGGCGGCTATTGCTCATAATCCCCACCCTGTGGATATTGACCATCCTGGTCTTTCTCTCGGTCCGCTTCATCCCCGGCGATGTAATAGACGCAATGGTGGCTAGGTTAGAATCGGAGAATTTCGGGCTGGTCGAGATTGACCGTGAAGCTCTTGAGCGTATGCTGGGATTAGACGTGCCGGTTCACGTACAGTACGGACGCTGGATAGGAGTGTTGCCGACCCCTGACTGGTTTACCGGTGAGTACTACTACAACGGTCTCCTCCAGGGCACCTTTGGCGAATCACTGATGGGCGTTTTTTCGGTAGAGGAGAAGATAATAGGTAGACTGCCAGTAACCATTGAGCTTGGTGTCCTGGCAATCGTAATCGGGCTCCTGATAGCGCTGCCCGTTGGCATCTACTCGGCGATTCGCCAGGATACCGCCGCCGACTTCCTGGGGCGCTCCATCGCCATCCTCGGCCTGGCAACACCTAACTTCTGGCTGGGCGTGATGGTGATGATCTACCCCGCCATCTGGTGGGGCTGGGCGCCGCCGCTGGAACTGGTTTCCTTCACCGAAGACCCGTTGGGGAATCTGGCGGTGTTCCTCATTCCCAGCCTGATTCTGGGAACGGCCTCGGCGGCCGCGACCATGCGGATGACGCGCACCATGATGCTGGAGGTGCTCAGGCAAGACTATATCAGGACGGCCTGGGCCAAGGGTCTCAAGGAGGGGGTCGTCGTTCTGAGACACGCCGTCAAGAACGCCCTCATCCCGGTAATCACCCTGATAGGCCTGCAGTTGCCTCTGCTGGTAGGTGGCTCCGTTATCATGGAGAACATATTCAACCTGCCGGGGCTAGGTCGTCTCTTGCTTAAGGCACTCGATGAGAGAGACTACCCGGTGGTCTCCGGAATAAACCTGTTTTTTGCCACGGCGGTTGTGGGGATCAATCTGCTCATCGACCTGATCTACGCGGTCTTGGACCCGAGGGTCCGCTATGACTGAGTTGTTTCGCAGACTGGTCAGGGACAAGCCGTTGAGCATCATCGCCGGGGTCGTCATCCTGCTGTTGATTCTTGTGGCGATCTTTGCCGATATTCTGGCGCCCTTTCCGCATGATGAAGTCAACATCGTAGACCGGATGCAGGCCCCTTCCGACCGGTATCTGTTGGGGACCGATCAGTTGGGGCGAGACCTGCTGAGCCGCCTTCTCTTCGGGGCTCAGATTTCGCTGACCGTCGGCCTGGCGGCGACCGCGGTCAACGTCGTGGTGGCGGTGCTGATAGGCGGAACATCAGGATTCTTCGGCGGTAGACTGGACCTGGCGGTGCAGAGATTCGTTGACGCCTGGATGGCGTTCCCGGGGCTGCTGCTGTTGCTCACCATCATGTCGCTGGTGGGGCGGGGTCTGCCGCAGATCATCGTGGTGCTGGGGGTCACCGGTGGCATCGGCGGCTCGCGCGTAATCCGCGGCGCGGTTATTGGGGTAAAGGAGAACGTCTACTTTCAGGCGGCAGAGGCGATCGGCAGCACAAGGTGGCGCACGCTCGTCCGCCACGTCCTGCCCAATATCGGCGCTCCGATCATCATCGTGTTCACCATCAACGTCGGGGCGGTGATCATCAGCGAGGCAGCGCTGAGCTTCCTGGGGTTCGGTCTGCCGATTTCGGTGCCGAGCTGGGGCGGGATGCTGAGCCGGGAGGGGCGTGAGTTCATGGAGGTGGCGCCGCGGCTGGCGCTGTGGCCAGGGCTGTGCCTGACGATTGTCGTCTACTGCCTGAACATGTTCGGCGACGCTGTGCGGGATCTGCTCGACCCGCGGTTGCGGGGCGGTGGCGGGCGCCTGGGTGCCGCTGCCGCCAGGGCCGTCTAAGCGCGCTCAAGCGATCGCGAGCCGGTTACTGCACCGAGTACGGTGTGGGCAACTAAACCGGCTACTTGCCGTGAGAGCCGCGCAACTCCTTCTCGAGTCTCTCGGCCAGGAATACCTTGAGAAGGGATTGGTACGGTACGTCTCTCTTGTTCGCAAGGCGCTTGAGCTCGGCGAGCATCATGGTAGGCAGCCGCAGGGATATTCTCTTCTGTGAGGGTCTCAACTTGGGCAGAACGATTCGGCGGGCTCTGTCCCAATCGACGTAGTCGGCGGAATCGTTTTCGGACCAGAATCTTCTCTCCTCGTCCTCGTTTGCGAATTTCGGTAGTTCCTTGCTCATCCCATGTACCTCCTCATCTCCTTCAAGGTCATGTCGCGTGCCGAGATCACGCGGATTGGGCGCGGATGTCACCTCGTGACACCCGAGAACACGAAAACTTAGCCGACGAATATCAACCGGCCGAGCAGCCTCGACACGGACCAACCGATTGACCGTCGTCGACGAACTGATGGGCGCCGTTGGTGTCCGTCCAAGTCCAGTGAGGTTCTACGGTCGGTTCCGCCTTTCGCGGATAGTTTCCACATCGTGCAGGAGATCCTCGAGGTCGTACTGAGCCGTCACCTTCTTGGCACGAGCATGATCGATCATCTCCCACAACGAGACTCCAGTCTCTTGCGCAGCTCGCGCGAGTGTGAGCTTCCCATCGGCATATAGCCGCACGTAGTGCTCGAGCTTCCATTGCTGGATTGCTCTCGCCAGCAGACGGCGGATGGTCGTCGAGTCGAGCGATCGGATTGCTCAGGCGGCCGTTCATTCGGCGCTTGGGCGAGGTTGGTGAGGAGCTTGACAGCGCGCTGTCGGGCACGCGAAGCTCCTCACGTACGGGCCCCTTCGTCTATCGGCTAGGACAGGAGATTCTCATTCTTCAAAGAGGGGTTCGATTCCCCTAGGGGCTAACGACGGGGACAGAGACCGCAACGGTCCCACACGTGGTCGCAGGCGATCCTCGGCCAACGCCCACCTGAAGACTTGTGGGTTCCGGAAATTCTGCCGGCTGATTTCCGGAACCCACACTCTCTCAGCGCGGCGTGCCACGAGCTGGACCACGGCACGGTGTTCAAGACCAAGCGGCTCAACCGCATCTTCCTGCGCATCTTCGCGCCTCTGGCGTGGTTCAACCACCACGACTACGCGCTGAGTCACACCTACCACCACCGTTACACGCTGCACCCGGACGGCGATCGCGAGGTGGTCCTGCCGCAGTCGCCGACGCTGCGCTGGCTGTACGTGCTGCAGTTGCTGAGCGTCAACATCACCGGTGGGCCGATGTGCCGCGGGTTGTGGCCGATCCTGCGCTATACCGTGACCGCGGCGCTCGGACTGCCGATGCGGGCGGACACGGTGGGCGACACCGAGCCGGTTGCGATGCGCGCAGCAACGACGCGCTCGGCGGCTCAATCGGCGACCTGGCCCCGGCCGTACTCGGGCGATAGCACTCCGAAACCGCCGCTACTAAGGGTGTCGCGGGGATCCTGGTCCTTGAACGCCTTGAGCACCTGGTAGAGCTCCTCGGTCGTCTCGGGAAGAGCGAGGCCGCTCACATCCCCCACACCGTGATCCGGTGCCGATCATCGGCGCGTTCGTCGCGGCGGAATATCTTGTCCTCCCACCGCTTGTCAGCGCCTCGGTCGAAGATGACCAGGTGGCCCACGCGCGCCGCGCACCGGTCCATGTATTCGGCGGTCTGCAGCAACCCTTCGCGGACCGTGCGCTCCAGGCTCCCGTGCAGCACCTTGCACTCGATGACGAATCTGCCCGCGGCGTGCGGTCCCGCGCCACCAGGGTGCGGCCAGATGATCAGCAGGTCGGTGCGCCCCCGGCCCAGGCCGTACTCGCGCTCGATGCGCCCGCCGCTGTTCACGATCCGTTGCAGGAATGACTGCAGCAGGAGTTGCGGACCCGCCTCGGCGCAGTCGAAGCGCGCCACCCAGTGCTCGGAGTGCTCGCGGAAGAACGCCTGGAAGTCGGCCAGCAGCTTGTCCAGGTCGAGGCCGCCGTCGGCGTCCACGTACCACACCGGATCCTGCAGCGAAGATACTGAACGATCCTTTCGCTGTAGGGCCGTGGCGACGAACGGCGCGGGCTCGTGGAAGGGTACCGAAACCGCCACACCCGAGACCGAGTCGGCGGCGCTCAGAAGACGGACGCGGCCGCAGGTTGCTGGCGGGCCGGCGCTTCGCAGTCCGGTGGGGTCCGAATCTCCGGAATGTCACATCCGCCGGTCGGTGCGACTCCTATTCTGCAACGACCAGGGGATCGAGATAGCGTACGGTGGCGGCAGAACGCCCTGTGAGCGACTCGGTTATCCGCTGAGGCCTCCCTGCCGGAGGGCGCGCCGGACCTCGCGGTAGACCGCGTTGAACTCGGGGAGCTCGGCCATCTGCGCCGCGAGGCGGACCTGCCACAGCTTCTTGTAGCGTGCCTCCTTGGCGGTGAACTCTTTGCCCACCTGCGCCAGTGTCAACCTCCGGAACTCCAGCTTCCGCGCCACGGGATTGACCAAGTCGGACAGGTTCACGTGGCCGCCCGACGTGAGGAACCACAGGTCGTAAAGATCGCGCGGCTCGTTCCGGGCCCGGTCCAGGAGCGCGACGATCTTCTCGAGTGCCGTCTCGTTCAGGGAGTAGACCCGGACCCGGACGTCCTCGGGTAGATCGCGGTACTCCTCGTACCCGCGCAGGACCGGGCGGTCCTCCAGAGGCAGGACGATGCGCTCCCGGATCGTGATGTCGATCTTGACGGTCTTGCCACGCGCCCGGGGAAGCGGCCCTTCGTAGGCCAGGTAGATCGTGTAGCTGTTCTCGTGGGCACGACGGTCGAGGTGGTCGAGACGGAACTCCACGCCGGAAACGCTGCGTGTCTCCTCGAACGCCCTCGCGAGGTGCCGTTCGATCTTCTCCCACGGCGTCTCCTGGGTCAACGTGAAGTCCAGATCCTCCGAGAACCGGTAATCCGCGAAGTAGCACTTCTTGAGCGCGGTCCCGCCCTTGAGCGCTAGGCGCTCCCGTAGCGGGTTGCGGGACAACCCGACCAGAAGCCACGAGAGGCAGCAGTCGCGCTCCAGGACGGTCTCCGGGATACGCCGGCCTCTCCGCTGGGCGAGTCGGTTGGAAAGAAGCGAGAGATCGCGCTGTGCGATCAAGGATCAGGTCCTCACGACGGCGCGGAGCTCTTGGGGATCGAGGTTGAGTCGAAGGCGCCAGCGGCGCAGGTGTTTCCCCTCGGCCGGAAGGACCGGGTCGAGGCGGACGTAGGTCGCCGTCAAGCCGGCGCGAACACGGTCCAGATCCGGGGGCGCCGCTATCTCGTAGGTCTCCAGCAGGAACCCCAGCCGGCGCACGACGGCGCCGACACCGATCCGCTTGGCGTACTGAATAAGCCGGTCGACCTTCACGTCCTCGCGTCGCATCCAAAGGCCCTTGGCGACCTCGGTCAGCCCGCCGCAATGCTCGGGCTGCTTGAGTCCGTCGATAATCGTCCTCTCCAGGTCGCTCACGCGCACTTTCTCCTGCTTGGTCGCCCAGTGGTCAGTGAG
>JAPPGB010000060.1 GCA_028821475.1 Spirochaetaceae bacterium | reverse complement strand
AGGGCGGGCCGACGACGATGGCCGGGGCGCGGCGGGAGCGCAGTTCGATGCCGGCGAACGCGGCGCTTCGCGGGCACCGGTACGGGGCCACGACCGGTTCACGAGTTCGGCGGCGAAGCGGCTGGCGTACGCAGCCGGGCAAGGCGCGGTGGAGCGGTCGCCGGCCCTGGCGCGGCACCTCGCCGCGTTGAACGGCTGCGGCGCGTCGCCGGGCTCCCGCTCACGGTACATCCCGGTGGCCGTGCGGCGCGAGGTGTGGCGCCGCGACCAGGGTTGTTGCAGCTATGTCGACCCGCACAGCGGCCGGCGCTGCGGTTCCCGCTATCGGCTGGAGATCGACCACGTGGTGCCGTTCGCGCTCGGCGGCGCTACCGAGCTGTGGAACCTCAGAATTCGGTGCCGTGCCCACCACCGGTTGCGCCACGCTCCGCACCGTACCAACTTGTGCACGAGATAGCCAGTAGCTCTCAGTGCGTTAAGGTTAAGCGTGAACATCAATGATGCGATCTTGCGGGAGCTCCGACAGCGGGCGCGGATTGAGGAACGCCCGTTCGTGACGTGTTGGACCACACGCTGCAGATCGGTCTCGCGCACCTGGACACGCCCGAACCGCGCGCCCGCTTCCGGGTCAAGGCCCACGCGCTCGGGATCAAGCCAGGCAATCGCGGCGTGAGCATGAATCAGCTCTCCGCGCACCACACGGATAGCGTCGGCCAGTTGTGTGTCACAGGTAGGGATTTCGTCTTGTAAGGAAGTTGCGCGTCTCCGGTTTGCAGGGCGGATCGAATGGGTAAGGATGCGCCCATGAATGAACCGTTGTTGCGTGCGCTGTGCGATGCGCCGGGGGTGTCGGGTTGGGAGGACGAGGTGCGCGAGCTGGCGCGCGCCGAGATGGAGCCGCATGCCGACGAGGTGCGCGTGGACCGGCTCGGCAACCTGGTCGCGGTGCGCCGTGCGGCGCGTAGCGCCGGCAGCGGACCGCCGCTGAAGGTGATGGTGGCCGCCCACATGGACGAGATCGGTTTCATGGTGAAGGCGATCGATGAGCGCGGTTTCATCCGCGTGCAGCCGGTGGGCGGCTTCGATCCGCGTACGCTGGTTTCGCAGCGGGCGGTGATCCATGGCCGGCAGCGCGTCGGCGCGGCGTTTGCCCCCATTCCCAACTGGATCGAGAGCGACGAGGAGCGGCGCCGCGTCACGCCGCTCGACCGGCTGGTGCTCGACACCGGACTGCCAGGCGACACCGTGCGGGCGCGCGTGGAAGTGGGCGACTACGTGACGCTGGAAGCCCGGTTCGCCACCCTCAACGACGAGGTGGTGGTGGCGCGCAACTTCGACGACCGCCTCGGCGTCTACGTGCTGGTGGAGATGTTTCGCAGCCTCGACGACCTGGCGGTGGACCTGTACGCCGTCGGCACCACCCAGGAGGAGGTGGGCGTGCGCGGCGCCGCCGTCGCGGCGTACGAAGTCGATCCGGACGTTGGCGTGGCGCTCGACGGCTCGGTGTCGTCGGATGTGCCTTACGCCCGCGACGACCTGCAGTACACTCGCCTCGGGGCCGGGGTCGGCATCTACCGGTTCGACCGCCTCACCATCTCCGACCGCCCGCTGTACGACCTGCTGGTAGACACCGCGCGGCGCCACGAGATCCCATACCAGGTGACGATGTGGGGCGGAACCGACGCATCGGCGATGCAGCGCACCCGCTCCGGCGCACTGGCATGCACCGTCGGCGTACCGGTGCGCTACATGCACTCCACCGTGCAACTCGCCCACTGGGACGATATCGAGGGCAACGTCGCTCTCATGCGCGGCTTCCTCGCGCGCGCCCACGAACTGACCCCGCACTGCCGGTAGCGCAACTGTCCGGCGGGCACAGGCGAGCGCGGGCCCGACCGGTTACAGGCTGCGCGGTGCGCGTGCGACGGCGCCGCTGACGAGGTGGCAGGCGGCGTGGTGACCCGGCGCGCCGTCCACGGAGGTCAGCTCCGGCTGTTGCTCGCGGCAGTGCGGCTGGGCGAACGGGCAGCGGGTGTGGAAGCGGCAGCCGGACGGCGGCGCGGCGGCATTCGGCACGTCGCCGGCAAGCGCGACCCGCCTCCGCCGCCGGCGTGGGTCGATGTGCGGCACTGCCGACAGCAGCGCCTGCGTGTAGGGGTGGGCAGGCTCGGCAAACAGGCGCCCGGCGTCGGCCTGCTCCACGATCTGGCCCAGGTACATTACCGCCACCCGGTCGCAGATGTGGCGCACCACCGACAGGTCATGGGCAATGAACAGGTAGGTCAGGCCCAGGTCGCGCTGCAGATCCTGCAGCAGGTTGAGGATCTGCGCCTGGATCGACACGTCGAGCGCCGACACCGGTTCGTCGCACACCAGCAGCTTGGGGGCCAGCGCCAGGGCGCGGGCGATGCCGATGCGCTGGCGCTGGCCGCCGGAGAACTGGTGCGGGTAGCGTGCGGCGTGCTCGGGCGCCAGCCCCACCCGGCGCAGCAGCTCGGGTACGCGCTCGTGCGCGGCGCGCCGCCGGCCGTGGATGACGAACGGCTCGGCGAGCATGTCGCGCACCGTCATGCGCGGATTGAGGGAGCTGAACGGGTCCTGGAACACGATCTGCATGTCGCGGCGCAACGCGCGCAGCGCTTCGCCCCGCAGCGCGAATACCGGCGCACCCTCGAACCGGACGCTGCCGCCGGTGGCGCGCAGCAGGCGCAGCAGCAGGCGCCCGGTGGTGCTCTTGCCGCACCCCGACTCGCCCACCAGCCCGAGCGTCTCGCCGCGCGCCAGGTCGAAGCTGACACCATCGACCGCGCGGACGTGCCCCACCACGTGCCGGAAGATGCCGGCCGTGACCGGAAAGTGCATGGTGAGGCCGCGCGCCTCCAGCAGGAGATCGTTCCCGGCTGCCGGCCCGGTTGCCGCGGCGGGCATGACCGCGGCGGTGGCGCCACCGCCGGCGACCCGTGCCGCCGTACCGCCGGGCGCCGCC
>JAPPGB010000059.1 GCA_028821475.1 Spirochaetaceae bacterium | reverse complement strand
CCGTCCGACACCGCGGCGACCGGCGCGGCACCGGGTGCGGCGGCACAAGCGGCACGGTCGGGCGCCGAACCGGCGGTCGGTTCCAACGCGGTGCAGACCGCCTCGGCGGTGGCCGGGGCCAGGGTGAAGCCGGGCTCGCCGGCCAGTTGCAGCAGCACCGCGGGGGCCGCCTCGCACAGCCCCAGGCAGGGGCTGGTTATCCATGCCGCACGCGCAGCGGCAGAGGCACCCGCCCCGGCGCCGGAGCCCGCACCGCCCGCGGCTGCACCGCCCACGGCCGGCCGGTCCACGCCGTTGCCGCCCGCATCGGTGCGATAGCCGGGAGTGCCGTGGTGCGCGGACTTCGCCGGCCCGCCGTCATGGTGCGCGGGGCCGAGCCGCTGCTCGAGCCGGCGGCACAGCTCCACCGCTCCGGCGCCGCGGCAGGCGATGTCGTCGCACACGTGGGCCGCGCGCGGCGGCTGTTCGGTGGTGGAAAGCAGGGAGTAGAACGTTGCCACGCCATACGCCTCGGCCGGCGGCACGCCGAGGCGTTCGCTGACGTAGTTCAGCGCCGGCGGGCTGATCCAGCCGATCGCGTCCTGGACGCCGTTCAGCGCCGGCAGCAGCAGGTGGCGGACGCGGTGGCGGGCGCGTGTGCCGCCGACCCCTGCCCGGCCGCCCGCGCCGGCCTGCCCGGGCGCGCCGCCGACGTCAGGCAGCACGGCGCCTTCGGCGGCCGCACCGACGCCGGCCAGCACCGCGTCGACCGCGGCCCGTTCGGCGTCGGTGGGCGGAGCGGCGGAGAGGTGCAGGTCCATCAGCCGGCGGCGCCTGCCGGCTCGGCCAGCTTGTCGATGCGGATGGCGGTGGCCTTGAACTCGGCGGTGCCCGACTTGCGGTCCCAGGCGTCGATGGTGAGCCGGTTGGTGTCCACCCGATCCGGGAAGTGCAGGGTCATGAACACCAAGCCGGGGCGCAGGCCGTCAACGTACCGGGCGTTGACTTCGAGCGCGCCGCGGCGCGAACTCACCTGTACCCGCTCGCCATCCGCGATGCCGAGCCGGCGGCCATCCTCGGGACAGATGTCGACGGTGTCACCGGTGCGAATCGGCGACCGGAAGCCACCGGTCTGCACCCCCGTGTTGTAGGAGTCGAGGGTGCGGCCGGTCGTCAGACGCAACGGGAACTGCTCGTCGAGCACGTCCACGGGAGGTTTGTGCTCAAGCGCGTGAAACGGCGCGGCGGGTCCTTCCAGCGGAACCCGCCACAGGCGGTCGTGCAGGATCGGGCTACCCGGGTGACGGTCGTGCGGACACGGCCACTGAATGCCGCCCATGGCCTCGAGGCGTGCGTAGCTCATGCCGGTGTGCATCGGCGACAGGGAGCGCAACTCGTCCCACACCTGTTCGGCGGTCGGCGCACCCCAGTCGTGACCGAGCCGGCGCGCGAGCTCGCACAGGATCGCCATGTCATCGCGCGCCCCGCCGGGGGGCGACAGTGCCTTGCGCACCCGCTGCACGCGCCGCTCGCTGCTGGTCACGGTGCCTTCCGACTCCGCCCAGGAGGCCGCCGCCGGCAGCACCACGTCCGCCATCCCGGCGGTGCGGGTAAGGAAGATATCCTGCACGATGAGGCAGTCGAGCCCGCCGAGCAGGCTGCGCGCACGCTCGCCGTCCGCCTCCGACTGCGCCGGGTTCTCGCCGATCACGTACAGCGTGGTCAGGTCGCCGTGCTCCATCGCCTCGAACATCTGCGACAGGTGCCAGCCGTTGGCGGCCGGCACCGGCACGCCCCAGGCGGCCTCGAACCTGGCGCGCAGCGTGTTGTTCTCCACGTCCTGGAAGCCGGGCAGCTTGTTGGGCAGGGCGCCCATGTCGCCGCCGCCCTGCACGTTGTTCTGGCCGCGCAACGGGTTGAGACCGGAGCCGTAGCGCCCCACGTGGCCGGTGAGCAGCGCGAGGTTGATCAGGGCGAGCACGTTGTCCACCGCGTTGTGATGCTCGGTGATGCCCAGCGTCCAGCACAGTTGCGCGCGGTCGGCGCTGGCGTAGGCGTGTGCCAGGCTGCGGATCGCCTCCGCCGGGACACCGGTCAGCTCCTCGCCGCGCTGCAGGGTAAAGGGCTCGACCGAGCGGCGGTACGCGTCGAACCCGGTGGTGGCGTGCTCGATGAAGGCGCGGTTCTGCAGGCCGGCGGCGATGATCTCGCGCGCCACCGTGTTGGACAGCGCCACGTCGGAGCCCACGTCGAGCCCGAGCCACAGGTCCGCCCATTGCGCCGAGCTGGTGCGGCGCGGGTCCACGGTCATCATGCGCGCGCCGTTGTTGATCCCCTTCAACACGTGGTGGAAGAAGATCGGATGGGTCTCGCGCGCGTTGGAGCCCCACAGGATGATGAGGTCGGTGTCCTCCACCTCCCGGTAGGAACTGGTACCGCCCCCGGCACCGAATACTGTCGCCAGACCGACGACGCTCGGTGCGTGTCAGGTACGGTTGCAGCTATCGATGTTGTTGCTGCCGACCGCCACCCGGGCGAATTTCTGGGCCAGGAAGTTCATCTCGTTGGTCGCCTTCGAACAACTGAACAGCCCGAACGAACGCGTGGGGCCGCGCTCCCTGGCGGCCTCGATCCCGCGCGCCGCTCGCTGCAGCGCCTCGTCCCAGGTGGCCGGGCGGAGCGCGCCGTCGCTGCGCACCAGCGGCTCGGTAAGTCGCGTGTAAGAGTTTCTCATGATCCTTCCTCGTGTGTGGCCGCGCCGGTACAACGGTCCGCCGCGACGCGGCCCAGTCTACTCACCTACGCGGCGGCGGTCCACCGGAATCCCGCCAGCCAGCGCCAGGCAGCCGGTGCCGGGTGCGACCCGGAAGCGCCTCAGCCGCCCGGACCCCCGGCATCGGACCGCTGCCGCCGACGCAGGTCCCGCGGTTCCGCATGATGGGTTGACCAGCGCGCACCCGCCGGGCGATCCGCAACGCCGGACTGCTGGAGCGGTTCACGGGCCGGCGCGCACATCCGATGGTCGCCGGGCTGCGGTACGACGACCGCATCGCAGGGCACATCGCGTCCGGCGAGGTCGCCTGGTATCAACTGGACCCACACACGCTCGAGGTGGATTGAGTTGTGCCAAGCGCTCGCTGACATCTGTCGGTCCTGCCGCCGCCACCGCCGAACGCCTGCCCCTCCTTCCTGTCGTGCGCATGTGGCGAGAGGCTTGTACCAGGCCGCGAACGCCGTACCGGGTAATCCGCTTCCTACGCTCGCCAGGGCACGATCCGCCCATCAGACGGGCAGGCCGGCTCGTAGTCGCTGTCCTGCATGAGAACGGCACCGGCGGCGCGCGCCCGGTGCGCAGCGGGTCGGCTGAGCAGCAGGCTCTCGAGGGCCAACGTATTGCGGACGCGCACCACCGCTGCGTCCTGCACGGCGGCACCGCAGGTTTGGACGGCCCAGCGCAGGGCCTCGGCGTCGTCGGCGGCCACCAGCGGCATGCGGCCGCGTTCCAGGAAGGTGCTGGTGATTACGTTGGCGTTGGTCACGGCGTGGTCCACCTGCTGCTGGAAGCGGCGGGTGGTGACGTCGGCCAGACCGATGCCGAGCGCGTTGCCGTGCGACGCCTCGGTCAGGCTGAGTACGACGATACGGCGTACCCGCGGCGACGCCGGCTCGGCCACGCCGGCGATGCCTATGCGGCCGACGACGTTGGTGTCCATGCCGGTGCCGCTGATCTCCTTGCCGATCTCGTCCAGCACCAGCACATCGATCTCGTCCAGCGGCAGGGAGGCCATGTTGCGGCGCGCCTGCGCCAGGCAGCGCGCCTCGCACGCCGGGATGTCGGCGGCGCGTGCGGCCCGCACCGCGGCGGTCTGCTCACGGCCATCCTCCACCAGCGCCACGCCGCCGAGCAGCTTGCCGGACGCCCGCACCACGTCGAACGCCGGGCGGATCAGGTGCGCCAGCCCGTGCACGCCGTGAAAGTGGATCGCCTCGGCGCCGCGCCGCTTGCCGAGCCCGATCACGGCCATCTTGATCAGGCCGCTCTCCACCGGGCCGTGGAAGTCGGTGTGCGGCTTGACCCGGTTGACCACCAGCACGGCGTCGGCCTGGTGCGCGTTGCGGTCCATGAACACGCGCACCGGCGGGTTGCCGGCGGCGCCCAACTCCACGGCCGCCATGGCGGCACGCACCGGCACGCCCATCGAGTCGGATGTAATTCCCCAGCCGGCCAGCACTTCGCGCTGCCCCTCGGCGGTGGCGCCGCCGTGGCTGCCCATCGCCGGCACGATGAACGGCTGCGCCCCGTGCCGGCGCAGCCAGTCGACGGTGCGGCGCGCCACCAGGGCATAGTTGGCCACCCCGCGGCTGCCCAGCCCGACAGCAATGCGCCGTCCCGCCACGTCCGCGCTGCTGAATGTATCCGTCAGCGCCTGCTGCACCGCCGCGCCCACGTCCGCCAGGGTGCTGCCCCGCACCTCGTGGCGGAACCGTGCCAGAAGCGGCATCTCCTGTTCCATCAGCTTTCCTCCTCGGCGCCGATTACGCGTACTTCGCGCTCCAGCGTTACGGCGAAGCGGTCCATCACTGCTTGCTCGACGGCGGTCGCGGCGGACAGCAGGTCGGCGCCGGTGGCGCCGCCGTGGTTGACCAGCACCAGGGCGTGGCGCTCGGCCACGCCCGCGCGTCCGAAGCGGCGGCCGCGCAGGCCGCATGCCTCGATCAACTGCGCCGCCGGCACCTTGAAACCTCCCGCCGCCGCCACCCCGGCGACCTGCGGGCAGCGCTCCCGGACCAGGGCGTAGCGGTCGGGAGCGAGCACCGGGTTCTTGAAGAAGGATCCGGCGTTGGGCAGCGTGTCGGGATCGGGCAGCTTGCGGCGGCGCAGGCGGACGATTGCGCGGCTCACGTCGCCGACCGTGGGCTCGGTGACCGCCATCCGCGCCAGTTCCTCGCGCACGCCGGCATACTCCAGGTTCAGGCGCGGGCGCTTGTCGAGCCGCAGGCGTACGCGGGTGATCAGCATGCGGTCGCACAGGGCCTGCTTGAACACGCTGTCGCGGTAACCGAACGCGCACGCGGCCGCGTCCATGGTGCGCGCCTCGCCGCCGGCCAGCGGCACTGCCTCCAGGTCGACGAACACGTCGGAGAGCTGAGCGCCGTAGGCGCCGATGTTCTGAATCGGCGCCGCGCCCACGGAGCCGGGAATCAGGCTCAGGTTCTCGATGCCGCCCCAGCCGCGCGCCACGGTGAACTGCACCAGCCGGTGCCAGTCGTGACCGGCCGCCACGGTCACGGTGGCCGACTCGCCGTCCTCCTGCACGGCGATCTCGGACGCCTGCGGCATGATTGCGACACCGGGGTAGTCGCCGGCGAACAGGACGTTGCTGCCGCCGCCGAGCACCATGCGCGGCAGGCCGTCGAAGCGCGCGTCTGCGAGCAACTCGGCCAGGTCCCGCGCCACGGCCTCGGGTGCAGTGCCTCCGACGCGCACCAGGTAGCGCGCCGTGGCCGCCACCCGCAGCGTGTTGCGGGCGGCCAGCGAGGCATTCGCCTCGACCCGCGCGGCACCCTCCAAGGCGCGCCGCCCCGCTACTCCGAAGCGCCGTTCATGCGCGCCAGCACCTTGTACAGGCCATGGGTGCCCAGGTCCTCCAGGCCGTCGGCGATGGCGGCGACGTAGAACTGGTGCGCCAGCGCCAGTCCCGGCAGCGCCAGGTTCATGGCGCGCGCCTCGGCGAGCGCAATGCCCATGTCCTTGACGAAGTGCTTGATGAAGAAGCCGGGATCGAAGTTGCCCTGCACGATGCGGCGGCCGAGGTTGTTGATCGACCAGCACGCCGCCGCGCCCTTGCCGATCACGTCGATGATCTCGTCCTGGTCGAGGCCCGCCTGCTGGCCGTACAGCAGCGCCTCCACCACGCCGATCATGGTGGAGGCGATCAGGATCTGGTTGCTCATCTTGGTGTGCTGGCCCGCTCCGGCGGGACCCATCAGGGCGATGTTTTCACCCATCACGTCGAACAACGGCCTGGCGCGGTCGAAGGCGGCCTGCGCGCCGCCCACCATGATCGCCAGCGTGCCGCCGCGCGCTCCCACGTCGCCGCCCGAGACCGGCGCGTCCAGGGCGGCACAGTCGCGGTCGGCCGCGGCCGCGGCGATGCGCTTGGCGAGGGAGGGTTCGGAGGTCGTCATGTCGATCAGCAGCGTGCCCGGAGCCGAGTTGTCCAGGATGGCGCCGTCACCCAGGAACACCTGCTCCACGTCGCTTGGGTAGCCGACGATCGCGAACACCACGTCGGAGCGCGCGGCCACCGCGCCCGGACTGTCGCACCAGGCGGCGCCCGCGGCCTCCAGGTCGGCGGCCCGCTCGCGGGTGCGCGTGTACACCGCCACCTCGTAGCCCGCCTCGAGAATATGCATGCACATGGAGCGTCCCATCACCCCCGTGCCGACCCATCCGATCCTGCGATCCGCCATCCTGTACTACCTCGTCAATCTGCACGTTCTTGCGTGGGTGGCAGGCTGTCGCCGCCACGCCGATTCCGCTGCCCGGAGTATCCCGACGCCCACTACCCCGGTCAAGCGCGACCCGTGAACTCGCTTGTACCTCGTCGGGGCACACAGAACGCTCGCGTTTTCACTTATCCTTGCAAATCGTAAGTGGTGTGGTTGATTTGCCAGGATGATTGCTCCGGTTGTTGTACCGCGCGGACTCGGATGGGCGGCAGCGCTCAACCGTGGCGGTGCTTGCCCTGGTGATGCGGGGCCGCGCACCATAGCGCATGCTCCCTGCTCCTGTTCTGCAACGGTTCGGCCAGTCGGCGCGGCTGGCCCAGGTTCAACCGCCGGTGATCCCGATCATTCACGCCTTGATCCGGGAGCACCCTGACACCATCACCCTGGGACAGGGGGTGGTGTACTACGGTCCGCCTCCGCAGACCGAGGCGGCGCTGCGCGGCTTCTGGGACGCGCCGGCCAACCACCGCTACGGCGCGGTGTGGGGCATTCCGCCTCTGCGCGAGGCGCTGGCCGCCAAGCTGGAGGCCGAAAACGGCATCCGCATCGGCGACGACCGGCAACTGGTGGTGACGGCCGGCGGCAACATGGCGTTCGTCAACGCGCTGCTCGCCATCGCCGACGCCGGCGACGAAATCATCCTGGTCAGCCCCTACTACTTCAACCACGAGATGGCGGTGGCGATGGCCAACTGCACACCGGTGGCGGTGAGGTCCGATAACGCCTACCAGCTCGACGTGCGCGCCATCGCTGAAGCCATCACCGACCGCACCCGCGCGGTGGTGACCATCTCGCCCAACAATCCAACCGGGGCGGTGTACCCGCGCGACGACCTCCGCGCCGTGAACGGGCTGTGCGCCGGGCGCGGCATCTACCACGTCCACGACGAGGCGTACGAGTACTTCACTTACGGCGGGCACGCCCATTTCTCGCCCGGCTCGCTGCCCGGTGCGGAACAGCACACGATCTCGCTGTTCTCGCTGTCGAAGAGCTATGGCTTCGCGAGCTGGCGCATCGGCTACATGACCATCCCGCCGGCATTGTACGACGCGGTGGCCAAGATCCAGGACACGGTGCTGATCTGCCCGCCGCTGGTCAGCCAGGCGGCGGCACTGGGCGCCCTGCAGGCGGGGCGCGGCTACTGCATGGAGCGGCGCGAGCAGATCGAGCAGGTGCGCGCGACCGCGCTGCGGACGCTCGCCGAACTGGGCGACCGCTGCGAGCCGGTGCGCGCCGACGGAGCGTTTTACGTGCTGCTGCGCCTGCGCCATCCCGGCGACCCGATGGCGCTGGTACGCCGGCTGGTGACCGAGCACCGGGTCGCGGTGCTGCCGGGTACCGCCTTCGGGCTGGCGGGCTGCTCCCTGCGCATCGGCTACGGCGCCCTGACGCCGCAAGACGCGGGGGAGGGAATGGAGCGCCTGGTGACGGGCATTCTGGCGCTTACCTGAGGCTCCGGTTCCCGGCGAGGCGGCTCGCCCGCCATGCTGGCGGTGCCCGGTCAGGTGGTGAGGGCACTGGATCCCTGTGCCGTGCGGGCCATCTGCGCCGCGCACAGGATCGCCTGGACCATGCTGGCCTCCGACGCCCGCCCGGTGCCGGCGACGTCGAAGGCGGTGCCGTGGTCGACCGAGACGCGGATCACCGGAATGCCGAGCGTTACGTTGACGCCGTCCACCGCGCTCCAGGCGCCGGCGCCGTTGTCCCAGGTGAAGCCCACCACCTTGAGCGGGATGTGCCCCTGGTCGTGGTACATCGCCACCACGAGGTCGTAGTAGCCGCCGTTGGCCTTCGGAAACAGGGTATCAGCCGGCAGCGGCCCCTCCACCACCATGCCGGCGGCGCGCGCCGCTTCGATGGCCGGCACGATCTGCGTGCGCTCTTCGCTGCCGAACAGGCCGCCGTCGCCGGCGTGCGGGTTGAGGCCCGCCACCCCGATGCGCGGCGCCGCGATACCGAGCCGGCGGCCGGCCTCGTGCGCCAGGCGGATCACCGTCTCGACGCGCCGCCGGGTGACGCGCTCGCACGCCTCGCGCAACGACACGTGGGTGGACACGTGCACCACGCGCAGGGCACCGGCCATCAACAGCATGGCGTAGTCGCGGGTGCCGGTGAGGTGGGCGTAGATCTCGGTCTGGCCGGCGAACCGGTAGCCGGCGAGGTTGAGCGCCTCCTTGTGAATCGGCCCGGTTACCGTGGCCGCGGCGGTACCCGCGCGCGCAAGCTGCACGGCGCGTGCGATCGCATGGTAGCCGGCCGCGCCGGCTGCCGCCGACACCTCGCCACGGGGCAGCTCCGCCAACCGCGCCGCCTCGCTTTCCGCCACGTTCACGAACCGCGCTCCCCACCGGGCGGCGCCGGGATCGGTGAACGGCACGATGCGCGCGGCACTGCCGACGATGCGCGCGGCGGCGGAGAATACCTCGCCCGAGCCCACCAGCAGTGGCCGGCAAGCCCGCCGCACCCGTTCGTCCGCAAGTGCCTTGACCGCGATCTCGGGGCCGACG
The DNA here is from genome assembly GCA_028821475.1 of Spirochaetaceae bacterium. Lineage (GTDB taxonomy): Bacteria > Spirochaetota > Spirochaetia > SZUA-6 > Bin103 > Bin103. The sequence continues at coordinate 2,085 of JAPPGB010000059.1, read as the reverse complement.
CCCGCCGGATCGCCCATGGTGATCGCCACCAGCGGCGGCCGCGCCGCCCCGGTCCCGGCCGCGGTCGCTTCGGTCACCTGCTTCACGCGGCCTCCCGCACCTGCCGCTCCCGGTGCCCGAGCCGGACGCCCGTGGCCGCGCACCGAGCCCGCATCACTCGGCGGGCGCCAGCGGGGCCTGCCGCCGGCACTCCTCCATCACCCGCATCTGCGTCAACACCTGCTCCGGCGGCACCGGCAGCGGCCCCCCGGCGCGGATGCAGGCGTGCAGATCGAGGTAGAATCCGGCTTCGCCCGGCCCTCCGTCCGCTTCCGCGCTCGCCCAGGAGTGTTCCACCCACTCCACCGTCTCCCGGTTGTAGCTGCGATCCGGGGTCGGCTCGGTGCTGAGCTGGCGTTCCGGCAGCGATCCCCGCTTCACATAGCGCCAGCGCAACGCCGAGCCGGAGCCGGTCAGACCGCCCTCCGTGCCCATCACCAGCCACTGCTCCTGCGGATACGCGCACGCGGCGGTGATCTCGATCTGCACGGTCGGCGCGCCCGGCGCGCGCAGCAGGATCAACACGTGGTCGTCGGCATCGCCGAGGGTGCGCACCCGGTCGCGCACGCAGGTTACCTCCGGCTCGGCAGCGCCGAACAGCAGCAGTCCCATGTCGATCACATGCGGCCCGGTGTTGTTCATCGAACCGCCGCCGAAGCGCTGCAGGGTCTGCCAGTCCCAGCGCCGTGCGAAGCCGTGGTGGGCGATGCGCACCATCACGATCCTGCCGAGCACCCCGGACGCGGCAACTTCGCGCACCTTGATGACATCGCCGCGATAGCGGTAGTTCTGGAACACGGTGAGCCGCTTGCCGCTCTCCGCCGCCGCCGCGGTCATCCGCTCCGCATCCGCCACGCTGGTGGCCATCGGTTTTTCGCACACCACGTGCTTGCCGGCGCGCAGGGCGGCAATGCTGTACTCGGCGTGCAGATGGCTCGGCACCGCCACCACCACCACCTCGACGCCGGAATCCGCAATCAGCGCCGCGAAGTCCGCGTGCGCGGAACAGCCGAACCGCTGAACGGCCTCCTTACGGCGCTCCGGCAGCGGATCGTACACCGCGGCCACCCGGACGTGCTCGGGCAGCCGCTCCAGCAACCGCGCATGGATGCCCCATCCGCTGCGCCCGAGCCCTGCGATACCCACCCTTAGCTGCGATTTCACGTGGTGACGATAACACGAATGAGCCGGTATCATGTGCTGCGATGATTTTCACCCGCCCCGGCCTCCGGGGCGCTCTGTTGGCTGCGCTGGCGCTGTGCTCCCTGATCGTGACCCCGACACCCGCACAGCCGCGGATTCCGGGCGCACCGATACCGTTCGATCCCACCGTCCGGCGCGGCACGCTGGACAACGGAGTTCAGTATTACATCAGGCGCAACGCGGAACCGGCGGCGCGCGCCCAACTGTGGCTTGCGGTGCGCGCCGGTGCGGTGCTGGAAGAGGATGACCAGCGCGGCCTGGCGCGCTTCGTGGCGCGCATGGCGCTCCGGGGCACCGAGCGATACTCCGCGCAGGAGATCGCGGAATACCTGGCGTCGGTCGGCGGCTCCCCGGTCCCGGACGAGCACGTGCAGACCGGCTTCGACGCGACGGTATTCCATCTCGACGTACCGGCGGGCGCACCGGAAGCGCTGCAGGCCGGCATCGAGATGCTCAGCGAGTGGGCGTTCGCGATCTCGTTTCCCCCCGATGCGACGCAGCAGGAGCGGGAGCTGATGCTGGCCGACTGGGACACCGCGGCGGATGTCGACCTCCAGCTCAGCGCCTTGTTCGGCGATTCGCGCTACGCGGAGCGCCGGCCGGGCGGCCGGCGGGAGGTGATCGAAAGCGCCGGCCCCGAGCAGTTGGCGGCATTCTACGAGCGCTGGTATCGACCCGACCGGATGGCGCTCATCGCAGTGGGCGACTTCGATCCCGAGGTCGTCGAGTCGACGGTGCGCGGCCATCTCTCGCAGCCGGCCCAACACGCCGGCGCGGCCACCCCGGCGCGGGGGGGGGGGGGGGGGGGGGGGGGGGGGCGGGGGCGGGGGGGGGGGGGGGGGG
>JAPPGB010000058.1:6873-7111 GCA_028821475.1 Spirochaetaceae bacterium | reverse complement strand
GAGGTGATCCAGCCGCACGTTCCCGTACGGCTACCTTGTTACGACTTAGCCCCAGTCACTTAGTTTACCTTCGGCCGCTCCCTCCGGAGTTGGGTCACGGACTTCGGGTACCCTAAGCTTCCATGGCTTGACGGGCGGTGTGTACAAGGCCCGGGAACGTATTCACCGCGTCGTTGCTGATACGCGATTACTAGCGATTCCGGCTTCATGGAGTCGAGTTGCAGACTCCAATCCGAAC
>JAPPGB010000058.1:0-6749 GCA_028821475.1 Spirochaetaceae bacterium | reverse complement strand
TAAACCACATGCTCCACCGCTTGTGCGGGCCCCCGTCAATTCCTTTGAGTTTCACTCTTGCGAGCATACTCCCCAGGCGGTGCACTTAACACGTTAGCTACGGCACAGAGCCCTAACGGACCCTACGCCTAGTGCACATCGTTTACGGCGTGGACTACCAGGGTATCTAATCCTGTTCGCTCCCCACGCTTTCGCGCCTCAGCGTCAGTTTCTGGCCAGAAGCTCGCCTTCGCCACCGGTGTTCTTCCTGATATCTACAGATTTCACCCCTACACCAGGAATTCCAACTTCCCCTCCAGAACTCTAGTCACGCAGTTCCCAACGCACAACTCCGGTTGAGCCGGAGCCTTTCACATCAGGCTTGCGAAACCGCCTACGCGCCCTTTACGCCCAATAATTCCGAACAACGCTCGCCCCATACGTATTACCGCGGCTGCTGGCACGTATTAAGCCGGGGCTTATTCCTCGATTAACGTCATCAGACAGGCGTTCCACTCCTGTCCTTATTCTTCGTCGAGAAAAGAACTTTACAACCGTCAGGCCTTCATCGTTCACGCGGCGTCGCACCGTCAGGGTTTCCCCCATTGCGGACTATTCTTAGCTGCTGCCTCCCGTAGGAGTCTGGGCCGTGTCTCAGTCCCAGTGTGGCCGTTCACCCTCTCAGGCCGGCTATCCATCGTCGCCTTGGTAGGCCATTACCCTACCAACAAGCTAATGGAGCGCAGGCTCATCTCCAGGCGGCACAGTTGCGCCTTTCATCGGACATTCGCAAATGCCCGGCCTCATGCGGTATTACCCCATGTTTCCATGGGCTATCCCCCACCCGGAGGTAGATCACCTACGTGTTACTCACCCGTCCGCCACTGTCCACACGCCCGAAGGCATGTTTCTCGTTCGACTTGCATGCTTAAGACACGCCGCCAGCGTTCGTTCTGAGCCAGGATCAAACTCTCCATGATATGGTAAGCGTCACTCCGAAGAGCAACGCTCTCATTTACAATTCAATCCTTGACAATAATTTGACAAGGACCGGCGCCCGCTGCCACAGGACGGCGTGAATGCCGTCCCGGCTGGCTGCGCCGGAACCCGATCACAACTTTAGGCTCTCCCCTTCTCTCTAGCGACCTCCAACACTACCGCCAAACGATGACTCACCATTCGACGGCAGAAACGTCGGCTGCCGCATGTTGCCAAAGAACACGGTCCCGTGCTGCCGGTTGCCCGGCGGCGGGGCCGCCTGCGGAGCGCCGCGAAACACCGTTCGGCGTACGCGAGGTCACTCCGGGGTCCGGGCTCCCCCAGACCAGCGGGAGCTAATTTAAGCCACCCGGATCGGATCGGTCAACCGCCCGCGGCAACTTTTTTTGGCTTCCCGCTCACGCGGCGAATATGGGCAGTGCGGATGCCGCGCGGCGCCGCGCGGTGTGCGCACGGTGCCGAGTCGGGCTATGCTTGCGCCTGGGTGCGGGGGCCGCCCTATCCTGCGACCATGGCCAGACGTCAGGCTTCTCCATCCTCTACGTCCGCCCGCGCCCGGCTGTTGCGCCTGGCGGCGAACGCACTGTCGCTGTCCCGCCTGGTCATGGGCACCGGTGCGTTCTTTGTACTGTCCGGCGTGCCGGGAAGCCTGTTCGGCGTGCCGGGCAGCATCGCACGGCCCACGCCGGCGGCGGCGCTGGCGGCACTCGCCCTGGTGCTGGCGGCCTCCCTCACCGACTACCTCGACGGCGCCGCGGCCCGGCGTGCCAGACAACTGGCCGCCACCGCAGATCCCCAAGGCCCCGCGCCGGCGCCGGCCGACGAGTTCGGACGCTGGATCGATGCATTCGCCGACTTTTTCCTGTTCCTGTGCATACTCGGCGCGTTTACCCGCTCCGGCCTCGCGCCGGCATGGCTGTTCGCACTGTTTCTGTCCCGCGAGGCGGCCATGTACCTGATCATCAGGCCGGCATCGGTGCGTCTCGGGCTGGATCACGGCGCCAGACTGTCCGGCAAGATCAAGACCGTCCTGCAGTACACCGGCGTAGTCGGCTTGCTCGCACTGCTCTCCCTGCCGCAGCAGCACGCGCCCCCGGCCGAGCTGGTAGAGAGCGTGGTGCTGGTGACCCTGACGCTGATGGTCACCGCCTCATTGGGTTCGCTGTACTGGTATCTGCGTCCGCTGTTCGCTGCCTGGCCGGCCCGGCAGCGCGGCTTGCCGCAGCAGCTCCTGTCGGTACTGCTCGCACTCGCGGTGCTGCAGGTCGTAATGTACCGGGCACTGGCCCCGGTGTCGGCAAGCTGGGACTGGTTCGCGGTCGCAACGGTGCTGTTTCACGCGCTCGTCGGCGGATTGCTGTTCTGGCGGCACGAGGAGTTCCAGCCGGTAGATCCCCCACCGCACCGCCGGATCGCCCGCCTGACGCTGCCCAACGCACTGACGCTCCTGCGCCTCAGCTCGATACCCACGCTCGCCCTGCTGTGGGGTTACGGACCGCGCCCCGACGCGGCACCCGCGCTGGTTACGATCACCGCGGCAATCTTCCTGACCGACCTGCTGGACGGCGCCTTGGCACGTCGCCGCGGCCAGGTGACCACGGTCGGCGGCTACCTCGACTCCGGCAGCGACTACCTGGCGCTGCTCGCCCTGGCCGGGCTGCTGGCGGCGCGGGGCATCATGCCGGCGTGGCTGGCGGCGCTGCTGATCGTGCGATTGGTGCTCAACGCCATCGCCGTGGCGGTGATCAAGTTCCGCCGCCGCGACCATACCCCCCGGCCCACCACCTGGGGCAAGATCTCGGTGGCCGCCGCAATGGCGCTGGTCACTGCCGAGCTGCTGGTGCACGCCTCGGGAGCACCGCATCCGCCGGCGGCCGTCGCCGCCGGCATCCTGCTGACCGCCGAACTGGCGACGGCGGTGATTCTGGCGATTTCGCTCGCCGACAAGGTGCGCTACTTCCTGCGCGCCATGCGCGGTTCGCGCTGACACCCCGCCATCCCCGCCATCCCCGCCATCCCCGCCATCCCCGCCATCCCCGCCTACCGCCCCTACCGCCCGCGGCGCGGTTGCCGCCGGCCGCAGTCTGTGATACACCGGACTCCACTCATGGCCAAGAAAATCATATCCGTTGCCGTGTGTGGGTCGAACCCCACCAAGGAGATGAATCCGGCCGTCCCCTACTCGCCGAAGGAGATCGCGGAGGCGGCTGTCGAAAGCCACCGGGCGGGGGCGGCCATAGTCCACGTCCACGTGCGCGACCCGGAAACCGGGATACCGAATTCACGCCTGGAGCTGTTTGCGGAGGTGGTGGATCGCATTCGCGAGAAGTGCGACATGCTGATCAACCTGACCACGAGCGGTTTGAACATACCGGGCAAGAACATCATCGAAGAGCGCCTGGAACCGGTCACGTTGAAACCGGACATCTGTTCTCTGGACGTCGGCTCCATGAACTTCGGTCAGCGGGTGTTCCTGAATCCGCCCGAGTGGGGGCGCGCCGCGGCGCAGCGCATGCGCGAGGCCGGCGTAAAACCGGAGATCGAAGTATTCGACGCCGGCCACGTGCGCCAGGCGCGTGTCCTGATCGATGAAGGGCTGTTCGCGCCGCCCCCGTTCGTGCAGATCTGCATGGGCGCGGGCTGGGGCATCGAGGCGAGCCCGGAAAACCTGCTGTTCATGAAGAGCCTGCTGCCCGCGGACGTGCCGTGGTCGGTGCTCGGCGTCGGACGCCACCAGCTCCCGATGATCACCATGGCGATCATCCTCGGCGGCCACGTACGGGTCGGCTTCGAGGACAACATCTACCTGCGCCGCGGCCGGCTCCTGAGCAGCAACGCGGAGATGGTCGACGTCGCGGCAAGCCTGATCGGCAAGCTGCAGCACGAGGTCGCAACCCCGGACGAAGCGCGCGCAATCCTTGCCATCTGAACCACTCGCCAGCCTGGACGACGTGGTGGAGCACGTCGTCGAGTGGCACCTGCTCAACATGGGCGGCGAGTTGATCACCATCCGCCTCGCCGACACCATCGGCCCGGGGCTGCGCCGGGTGCTCAGGCCGCACTGGACCTACGATCCGAACCGCGGCGACGGCGTGGCCCCGATCCCGCACATGATGAGCCTCGCCGCCCGCCCCGGACGGATCGCACTCGGCACGCCGATGCAGCAGCACTATCGGATCCGGCTGGTGACCACGCGCCATGCCGGCGGCGCGCTGCGCCGTGCCCACCTGGTCATGAACTGCTCGCTCATCGCCCCCCGGCGCGCGGCCGGGACCACGCTCGGCAGCTCGGAAATATGGATGGCGCTGACCCGGCCGTACGCGCCGGCCGGCGAACACCGCATTGCCGAAGTGCCGGCGGGGCTCGGCTTCCTCGCCGAGCACCCGCTCCGCGACGGCGACCTCGGGCACCGCCCCATCGAGTCGTTTCGCTGCAGCGCGGGGGCCGGCGAGCAGCTCTCCCGCCACACCCTGCCGCTGGTCTATCACATGGATCGCTCCGATTCCAACCTGCACATCAACATGCACGTGTATCCGCAGCAGGCCCTCGATTACCTCGCGCTCAGCTACCACCGCGCCGGCGGCGATGCCGGGCGGCTCCGCTTCCGCACCGCCACCGCCTACTTCCGGCGGCCCTTCCTGCCCGGCGACGTGGCCGAGGTGGAGGTGGACCTGGTGACCGGCGGGAACCGGTTCCGCAGTGCACTGCGCTTCTACCACGTCCGCGAACCGGGACGGCGCAGCGAACGGATTTCAATGGCGATGGAGGCGGGCGGGGTACTCGCCTAGGAGCCTGTCGGATTCCGGCAGGCTCCTAGGCACAGGCCGGTTGGGCCGGAAGCGTCGCCGCAGGCGGCGGTTTCGGGGCGCTAACTCGAACGTTCGTCGACCTGGCGGCGGAACAGCTCTATGCAGGCGGCGAACTCCATCCCCTGGGTCTGGGTGCCGTCGCGGGCGCGCAGGGAGAGCGTAGCCGACTCCTCCTCCCGGGCGCCGACCACTATCATGTACGGCACCTTCTGGCCCTGGGCGGTACGGATCTTGGCGCCCATGCGGTTGTCGCTCAGGTCCGCCTCCACCCGAAAGCCGTGTTCGTCCAACCGCGCCGTGAGCTTCTGCGCATAGGCGAACGCCTTCGGATTGACCGGGATCACCACCGCCTGCACCGGCGCCAGCCACATCGGAAACGCCCCGCCGTAGTGTTCGATCAACACGCCCAGGAAGCGCTCCAGGGCACCGTGCAGCGCGCGGTGCACCATAATCGGACGCTGCTGACTGCCGTCGCGGTCCGCGAACCACATGTCGAACCGTTCCGGCAGGTTGAAGTCGAACTGGATGGTGGTCATCTGCCACAGCCGGCCAAGCGGGTCGCGCACGTGCAGGTCGATCTTGGGCCCGTAGAACGCGCCGCCGCCCTCGTCCAGCTCGTAAGGCAGCCGGTGCGCCTCGATGGCGCGGCGCAACGACTCGGTTGCCCGTTCCCAACTGACGTCGTCGCCGACCGACTTCTCCGGACGCGTGGACAGGTGGGCGACCAGGTCGGAGAAGCCGTAGGTATGCCACAGCGACAGCGAAAAACGCAGTGCCTCGCTGATCTCGTCCTCGATCTGGTCCGGGGTGCAGAACAGGTGCGCGTCATCCTGGGTCAGGCCGCGCACGCGCAGCGCTCCGTGCAGCGTGCCGGAACGCTCGAACCGGTACACCGTGCCCAGCTCGGCCCAGCGCAGCGGCAGGTCGCGATACGAGCGTATGGCGCTCTTGTAGATCATGATATGGAACGGACAGTTCATCGGCTTCATGTAGTACCGGTTGTTGTCCAGCTCCATCGGCGGGAACATGTTTTCCGCGTAGAAATCGAGATGCCCGGACGTCTGCCACAGCCACTCGCGGCCGACGTGCGGGGTGTTGACCAGCTCGTATCCGCCGGCGTAGTGCTGCTGCTTCCAGAAATCCTCGATGATCGACCGCAGCCGCGCACCCTTCGGGTGCCAGAAGATCAGCCCCGGCCCCACCTGCTCCTGAATCGAGAACAGGTCCAGTTCGCGCCCTACCCGGCGGTGGTCGCGCCGCTCGATTTCCGCCAGCCGCTCCAGGTGGGCGGCCAGCTCGGCCTCGCTGTCCCATGCGGTACCGTAGATGCGCTGCAGCATGGGGCGCCGCTCATCGCCGCGCCAGTACGCGCCGGCGCTGCCGGTGAGCTTGAACGCCGCGGGGTTGAGCTGCCGGGTGCTGCCGACGTGCGGTCCGCGGCACAGATCGGTGAACGTGTCCTGGGTGAACAGGGATATCTCCTCGTCCTCCGCCAGGTCGCCGATCAGCTCCAGCTTGTAGGGCTGGTCGGCAAATCGCCGTACCGCGGTCTCGCGGTCGATCACGCTGCGCACGAATTCGTGGTCGCCGGCCGCGATGCGCCGCATGCGGCCCTCGATCTCTTCGAGATCGTCCGGCGTCAGCGGCCGGGAAAGATCGAAGTCGTAGTAGAATCCGTCCGCGATCGGTGGGCCGATGGCCAGCTTCGCATCCGGGAACAACTCCAGGACCGCCTCCGCCATGACATGGGCAAACGAGTGGCGCACCCGGTACAGGTGGTCGGCGCCGTTGCCTTCCGGTCCGGTCACTGCGGCTCTGCCGGCTAGCCGCGCCGTCGGCGGCGGGTCTGCTTGCGGCGCTGCGTGCGCACCACCGAAACGCTGCCTGGGGGCACCGCGGCGGTTGCGCCGGAGGAATCGCCCGCCGCGGCAGCCCCGGCCGGCGCCGGTTGCGCCACGGCGC
>JAPPGB010000057.1 GCA_028821475.1 Spirochaetaceae bacterium | reverse complement strand
GTGCCGCACCGCCCGCGTCGGCTGCGCTGGGCAGCACCGGTGCCGCCCGCGTGGATCGCGCGGTGCCAGCCGCCGTTCCGGGCCGTGGCGGCAGTGAGACGGACCGCGGCAATCGCGCCGCGGCGCCAGCCGCTGCCGTACCGCGGACGGGCGGCACCATCCATCACCGTTGCGTGTTGCCCGGCGCGAAGGCGAGCGCCGCGCCGGGCGAGGATGTCCCATGCTGATTACCGGCGCCGTGAGCACGCCGTCGGCCCTGACGGTGCACGTCTGCACGGCCGCCGGGGCCGTGGCGCCCTCCCGGTCGGCTCGTTGCGCCGGCGCCGCGCCGGTCCACCTCCACTTCTCCGGCGCCGCGCGTCATCGCGGCGTGGTCACCGCAGCCGAACCGCGACCCGCTGCCGGCGCGGCGCGGGAGGCGGCACGATGCTGACCCTGGAGGCGGTCAGCAAGCGGTTCGCGCTGAAGGCGGGCTACTTCGCCGCCGCCCGCCGCCACGTGTACGCCGTGCGCGAGGTGAGCCTGCGCATCGAGGCGGGAGAGACCTACGGCCTGGTCGGCGAGTCGGGCAGCGGCAAGACCACCACCGCGCGCCTCGCGGTGGGCATGTACCGGCCGGACAGCGGCAGCATCACCTACCGCGACCGCGCCGGCGAGCTGCACCAGGTCGGCCGCTCGAATGCCCGCGCACGCCGCGACCTGCGCACCCGGCTGGCGTACGTGTTCCAGGACCCGGCGCGCTCGCTCAACCCGCGCATGCGCGTGGAATCGATCCTGCTCGCCGGCCTGCGCTACACCGCGAGCTGGCGGGGTGTAGACGACGGGCGCACCCGCGCCCTGGCCGCCCTGGAGGCGGTCGGACTGGCCGCACGCCACCTGAGCCGCCGCCCGCCCGACTTCTCCGGCGGTCAGCGCCAGCGGGTCGCCATCGCCCGCGCTCTGATCGCGCAGCCGGAGACCATCATCTGCGACGAGATCGTGTCCGCCCTCGACGTGTCGATCCGCAGTCAGATCCTCGACCTGCTGCAGCGCCTGCGCCGCGAACTCGGCCTGACCCTGCTGTTCATCTCCCACGACCTCGCCGTGGTCACCTACTTCTGCGACCGCGTCGGCGTGATGCAGGGCGGCCGGCTGGTGGAAGAGGCCGCCGCCCGCGAGCTGGCCACCAACCCGCGCCACCGCTACACCCGCAGCCTCTACGCCGCCGTCCCCAAACTGCCCACGTTCGGCTAGTTCGGCTAGCGGTGGGTATTGACATCGTAACTACGCAGCGATAGCCTACGTTGTGTGCGTTTCGAGTGGGACGAGCGCAAGAATCGCGCAAATCAGCGCAAGCACAACGTCTCATTCGAGGAAGCGGCCGAGGTATTCGCCGACCCGTTGCACCTGAGTTGGTTGGATGAGCGGTTCTCGACCTTCAAGGAACGCTGGGTGACGATCGGGCAGACCAGCACCGGCTTGACGCTGACGGTTGCCAATCTGTTCTTCGACGAGAATGGCGCAGCAGTCGTGCGATTGATCAGTGCTCGCCTGGCGACGCCGAGGGAGAAGCGCCAATATGAAGAATCGATCTGATTGGGACAACTACGAACTCCCGGACGAGTACGACTTCTCCGGCAAGGAGGCGGTGCGCGGACGCTTCTATTCGCCGAGGAAGAAGTCCGTCACGATCCGGCTGGACGATGATGTCGTGCTGTATTTTCGCAAGCTCGCGGGAATCCGGAAGGTCGGCTACCAGTCGCTGATCAACGCCGCACTCCGGGAACGGATGAACCGGCAGACGAAGCATGTCGACGAATCCGAGATGCAGGAGATCCGCGGCCGCAAGCCGGTGAACGAGAGCATCGCGCGAGCTCTGCGAGACGCCGAGGAGAGACGTGGCGGCTACGTCTGAATACCGCGAGCTGAGATCGACACCGCAAGGGCGCATATCGGTAGGCGAACGGGACCGAGGCTCCGGCTCAGATACATGCGTGCCACGGTCGCGTGAGGTGGCCGCGCCGCACGCCCCACTCGTCGCCGCCGTACACCAGCACGCCGTGGCGCGACGCGGGAACGCCACGGGCACAGAACCAGTCCAGGCCGTCGTACAACCCACCACTGAGCGTGAGGCCCGCCTTCATCTCCACCGGCAGCAGGCGCGTACCGTCGTCGATCAGCAGATCCACCTCGTGACCGGTGCGGTCGCGCCAGAAGTATAACGGCGAGCGGATGCCGCGGTGGGTGAACTCCTTGAAGTATTCGGCCACCACGAACGTCTCGAATATCGCGCCGCGATTGGCATGCAACGCGATCTGAGAAGGCTCGCGTATGCGCAGCAGGTTGCACAGCAGGCCGGTATCCAGAAAGTAGAGCTTTGGGCTCTTGATTACCCGCTTGGCAAAGTTGCGGTGATGCGGCGGCAGCAGGTGCACCACGAACAGCGCTTGCAGCACGGAGATCCAGGCGCTCGCGGTGGTGTGCGAGATGCCGCAGTCCGAGCCGAGTGAAGAGAGATTCAGCAACTGTCCGCTGCGCCCGGCGCAGAGTTGCACGAACCGGCGAAAGGAGTCCAGATTGCCGACGCCGCCCAGGTCGCGCACGTCCCGTTCCACGTAGGTGGTGTAGTAGAACCCGAGCCAGTCCGCAGCGTCGAGATTGCGGTCGTGGATACGCGGGAACAGCCCCTGATAGAGGACTTCATCCAGCGCCATCCCGGGAGGGGCGGATCTTCCGGCGTCTTCCGGTTCGTCCGGGAGCCACGGATCACCGGCCTGCACTCCGGTGAACTCGGACAAGCTGAGCGGCAGCAGCACGCACACCGCCGCCCGTCCGGCCAGCGTCTGGCTTACCGAGCGGGTGAGCGGTAACTGCTGAGAGCCGGTGAGGACGTAACGGCCGGGTGTCGGATCCTGATCCACCAGGACCTGGATGTAAGAAAGCAGGTCCGGCGCCCGCTGCACCTCATCCAGAATCACGCCCCCGCGATGGTGTGCCAGGAATCCACGCGGGTCCTCCAGCGCATGACCCCGAGTGGAAGGATCCTCCAGGTTCACATAGGCGTGCGTGGGAAATACCGTCTTGGCAAGCGTGGTCTTTCCCGACTGCCGCGGCCCGGTAAGGAAGAACGCCGGGAACTGGCCGGCCAGGCGGCGCAACCGCGCATCGAGCGTGCGCCGAAACATGAGATCAGCATAGCCGCCGACACCCTGAATGGCAAGTTGCAACTTCAAGTTGCAATCCGCCAGTCTTGCTCCGGGCAGCTATTTATCGTGCAAGCCCTGGAAGAGCGCGGCCAGGGCGCTGTTGCGGCCGCGGATGAAGACCGGGATGCGTTCGATCGGTGCGGGCGCCTCGATAGCGGCGCCGCCGGCGTGCGCGCGGTCGCCGTTCCAGGCATCGGTCCACTCGGTGCCCGCCGGCAGGTAGACGCGGCGTTCACGGGCTCGGTGCTCCGTGATCGGCGCCACCAGCAGGTCGGGGCCGAACAGGAACTGGTCCTCCACCGCCGCGGCGCGCTGGTCGTCCGGGAAGTCGAAGAACAGCGGGCGCATCGGCGGGATGCCGCGCTCGGACGCCGCCTGCATCTGGGCGAGCACGTAGGGACGCAGCCGTTCGCGCAGCATGATGGCGGCGCGGATGTGCGGGTAGGTGTCGCCGCCGAAGGTCCACGGCTCGTTGTTGTCGCGGTGGCCGTGGGTACGGAAGATCGGCGTGAACACCCCGTACTGGTACCAGCGCACCACCAGCTCCCGGAACTCGTCGTCCTGCACCGCCGGGGTCACGAAGCCGCCGATCTCCGCCGCGCCCCAGGGGATCCCGGCCATCGCCAGGTTCAGCCCCGCCACCAGGTACTCGCGCAGGTGGGCGAACGAGGAGGCGATGTCGTGCGCCGCCGGCGAGGCGCCGTAGCGCTGCGAGCCGGCCCAGGAGCTGCGGCAGATGGTCACCACCTCCGCTTCGCCGGCGGCATGCAGGCCGTCGAACACCACCTTCTGGTGCGCCACCGGGTAGAAGCAGTTGGCCTCGACGCCGGGGCCGGCGTGGTAGCGCACCTTGTCGTAGTCGGCGATCTGGCTGAGGTCGTCGCACGGGTCGAGCCAGAATGTCCTGATGCCCAGGTCCACGTAGTTGCGCTTCCAGCGCTGCCACAGGAACGGCCCGGCGTCGGGGTGGGTGGGATCGTACTGCAGCGCGCGCCCGCGCGGCCGGTCGGCGGGATGGCCCGGCTTCGCCGCCGGCGGGTCGGCCGGCCACCACGCTTCCTCGCCGCCCGGCCCCTTCACGTAGAGCCCCTTGCGGTGGAACTCGGCGAAGTTGCCGCTGCTCTCCTCCATCATCACCCAGGGCGAGATCATGATGCGCGCACCCATGTCGTCGATCTCGCGCACCATGGCCGCCGAGTCGGGCCAGAACTCCGGGTCGAGTTGCCAGTCGCCCCAGTGGCGCCAGTGGCGATAGTCGATCACCAGCACCGACAGCGGCAGGCCGAGCCGCCTGAACTCGCGCGCCGCGGCCAGGAACTCGTCCTGGGTACGGTAGCGCAGCTTGCACATCCAGAAGCCGGCCGCCCACTCCGGCAGCATCGGCGCGCGCCCGGTGACGCCGGCGTAGTTGGCCATGATGTCGGCGTAACTGTCGCCGGCGGTGACGTAGTAGTCGAGCTGGCGGCAGCCGCGCGACACCCAGCGGGTCATGTTGTTGCCGAACTCCACCCGCCCGAGCGACGGGTTGTTCCACAGCAGCCCGTAGCCTTCGCTGGACACCACGAACGGCACCACGTGCTTGCAATGGCGCTGGTACAGGTCGATCACGCACCCCTTCAGATCGAGCCCGCCGGTGGCGTTGAGGCCCATGCCGTAGAATCGCTCCCCCGCCCGCGCCGCGAAGTGATGCTCGGTGTAGTACAGCCCCTCCTCGCCGGCCCCCGTGCGCGGCTGGAAGATGCGGGCGCCGGGATCGTGGCAGCCCACCACGTAATCGTGCTCCGCCAGGATCGGCACCGCCTCGGCCCCATCGCCGCCCTCCCCGCCGGGATGACGGAAGAACTCCAGCCGGGCGGTCGCCCGCCCGCGCGTCACGCCGGTCAGCCGCGCCGAGATCCTGCCGTTGCGCACCGTCGCCACGCTGTCGCCTACCGTTACCTCGGCCGCGCTGCCGCCGCCCACCGGCTCGGTCAGCGCCCAGGCAGTGTCGAGGATGCGCGGCCCCACCGTCACCCGCACGCGCAGCCCGTCCGGCCCCCACGGCACAATCGAAAGAAGCTCCACCTGCGGCTCGGCGAAGGCGCTCGCCCGCACCGGCTCCGAGGTATGGATCAGCCCCCGGCCCGCGCGCCGCACCCGTCGTCCTATCGGCGTCATGCCGCACGACTATCGCCACGCGCTAGTTGCATGTCAACGATGAACCGAAATACGCTGCGCGCGCCGAGGCCCCGTTCCCCTGCGGATGCACCGGGCGGGTCCATGGGCCGGGTGGGTTGGCCTGTACCGTTCGACGTCACTCCGAGCCGAGTTGTACGCCAACGAGGGGTTGCACCGTTCCTGGTCGTCGACGGACCAGCCGCTCTAGCCGGATGCGCCACGGGGCCATCCAGAGAAGACGCGTTGGCGCGGTTTGATTTCCGAGACCATTGTCTCCATACTGTTTCGAGGACGTAGATTTCATGATTACTGAACTCTCAATCGAGGGCTTCAAGAGCTTTGGCTCCCCGGCGGAGACCGTCGATTTGGGTCCACTGAACTTCGTGGTCGGCGCCAACGCGTCAGGAAAGAGCAACCTGCTCTATGCGCTGAGGTTCTTGCAGAACGCCGTTGCCCATGATGTTTCTTATGCTGTCAGCGAGATGGGCGGCAATGCGGAGGTTCGGAACAAGCGCCTTCGTCAACGTCAGCACGCAAAACCGGTTCGGCTCGTATTGAAAATAGAAAAGGAGTTCCGATTTAGGTTCAACCACGACTCGGATCAACAGGATGACCTCCTTGTGAGATCGTTTGAGTATACTCTGGTCCTCGATTTGAGAAGTGAGGAAACGCCACCTCGAATTGAGATGGAGTTGCTAACGGCGCTGGTTGTACGTGACGGAAAATCGGCCAGAGTAGGCTTGGAAAGGAGCGAAGATACGGTCTCCGTCATCGATCCCACACACGGAGGAGGCACGCGGACGATCCCGGTACCGGAGCAAGAACCTACCCGACTTGCGTTGGTTGGAGTAGGTTTCTTTTCCCTGCCGGCGACGATACTTCGCGAGGAAATACGGGGGTGGCGGTTCCACAATTTCGTTCCAAGTGTCGCGCGACAGCCATATCGCGACGAGCCGCATGTTATTCTTGGCCCGGCGGGTGAGAAGCTCGCGACCATCTTGCACAGAATGAGCAAGGATGATCGAGCTTCGATAGCCCAGGGATTGAGAGCAATAGTACCAGGGCTCAAGGACGTAAAGACCACAAAGCTGCCGATTGAAGACACGCTCGCATTTCAGATAGTCGAAGACAAGTTGAAGGCAGCCATCAATCCTGCATCGGTCTCTGACGGCACGGTGAGGTTGCTAGCCTTGCTAGTGGTGACTACTTGGAGCGTAAGGAACTCATCCCTTATCACCATTGAGGAGCCAGAAAATGGAGTGCATCCTCACCTGGCAGAGTACCTCGTTGATATCTTGAGATCGGCGTCTGAGCATAGTCAGGTTATAGTCACGACACACGCTCCGGATTTGCTGGATCATCTGGAACCGAAGGAAGTAGTTCTCTGCGACAAGGAGGACGGATTCACTATACTCAAGAACGCATCAAGTGTCGAAGACATCGAGAAGTTCCGCAAGCATTTTAGTCTGGGAGAGTTATGGTCCCAAGGGGCGGTTGGCGCCATCCCTTGACTATCGGCGTGGGGGTAGAGGGTGCCTCCGAGCGAACATTCTGGACGAAAGTGCTGCACAAGAACTTTCGTGGCATCCGCTTCGACGTTCGAAACTTGAAGAACAAGGAACGCCTCATTCGTGCGACGCCGCAATTGCTGGAGACTTTTCGAAGCCTGCATTATTCGGCAGGCTTCATCTTGGTAGACCGACATCGTGATCCTTGTACGACTGCGGTGTTCGACCTTTTTGACAGCGCAACTCGGAAAGAGGCTCGCAGAAAGGTGGACGAACGCTACTTGTTTATTTGCGTTGCTATCAAGGGCCTCGAAGCATGGTATCTTGCAGACCAGCAAGCAATCAACGCGCTGCTCCCAAGAGCCGGCTACGTAGCCCCGGAAGAGACCGCTACGCTGAATCCAAAGCAGCAGTTGAATGAGCTATGGAAGAAGCAATTCGGTAGAACATCGGCTCCCAACAAGGTCGGGTTCGCCGACATGATTGCGCCACGATTCGATCCAGTTGAGGGCAGGAAGCGGTCGGCTTCATTTGATTACTTCTGGGCGCACATGAGCGACGCTTCGATGGCATCGGTCAGTACACATCTTGGTCCGAGAGGAAGATAGGTGGCTGCGTGTCGCCACGGATTATGTAAGAAGTTCAGCCGCCAGCTCCGCCTCCGACTCGTTGAACTCGCGCACACGTTCGTCCGAGTAGATCTCGATTGGCAGCGCTACCGCGGGGCGCAGCAGCACGCCGTCCCGGGTCGATTCAGCGATCACGAGGTTGTCGCCGGTCAGGCCGAGTTGTTTCCGGAACCTCACCGGGAGCGTCAAGACTCCCCGCTTCGTTACGTTGATGACCGTTCTCACAACTCCATGTTACAGAAAACCGGAATAGATGAAAATCGGTAAAGCGCTCAGCCGTCGGCTGTTCGCAGGCGGCGGGGTGTGCCGGGGGAGAGGGGGAAGGTGATGCGGTGGCCGGTGCGGGTGACGGGCACGGCGCGGCCGGCGGTGTCGGTGACCTGCCAGTGTTCGGGGGCGTGCAGGATGGTGCACGGCCCGGCGATGCTGCCTTCCAACGTGGCCTCGACCAGTTCGCCATTGCGCCACGCCATCGCCACGGTAACGCCGCCGCGCGCGCGCAGGCCGGACACGCGGCCCTCCGGCCACGCGGCCGGCAGGGCGGGCAGCAGGTGGAGTTCGCCGCGGTAGCTCTGCAGCAGCATCTCCATGACCGCCGCCGCACCGCCCAGGTTGCCGTCGATCTGGAAGATGCGCGGCGGGTGCAGGTCCAGCAGCGAGTCGGTGGCGAAGTCGGTGACGAGGTGGTTCAGGTGTTCCCAGGCGTCCTCGCCGCGGCCCAGCCGGGCGAACAGGCAGGCGGTCCAGGCCCGGCTCCAGCCGGTGTGGCCGCCGCCGGCCGCCAGCCGCCGCTCCAGGCTCACCTCGGCCGCCCGCCACAGCTCGGGGGTCCGCTCCGGGTCCAGCAGGTCGCCGGGGTGCAGCCCGACCAGGTGGGAGACGTGCCGGTGCGACGGCTCCACCTCGTCGAAGTCCTCGTTCCACTCCTGCAACTGGCCGTGGCGGCCGATCCGCAGTGCCGGCAGGCGCGCGGCCATGCCGCGCCAGCGGCGGCGCAGCTCGGGGTCCAGGTCCAGGATCTCGGCCGAGCGGACCGCGTAGGCGAAGGCGGCGCGGGCCAGGATCACGTCCATGGTCGCGGACACGCAGATGCTCACCGGCGGGCCGCCGTCGCCGACGAAGCGGTTTTCGGGCGACTGGGACGGCACGATCTGCAGCACGCCGGCGTCATCCTCGACCAGGTAGTCCTCGTAGAACGCGGCCACCTCCTTGAAGAAGGGGTAGGCGCGGCTGCGCAGGAAGTGGGTGTCGCGTCCGTACTCCCAGTGCCACCACACGTGCTGCGCCAGCCACGGGGCGGCCCCGATCCACACCGCCCAGCCGTACGACTCCGGCGTCGAGCGGCCCCAGGCGTCGGTCTGGATCGGGTACCACACGCCGCGGCAGCCGTACAGGTCCATGGCCGCCTTGCGGGCGTGCGGCACGAAGCGCTCGATATGCTGCAGCAGCGCCTCCACGTAGCGCTGCATGCCGGCCGGCTCGGCGATCCAGTAGTTCATCTGCAGGTTGATGTCGTGGTGGTAGTCGCTCTCCCAGGGCGGCTGCAGGTCTTCGTTCCACTTGCCCTGCAGGTTGGCCGGCAGCGCGGCGGTGGCCGACGAGGCGCACAGCAGGTAGCGCCCGTAGTGGAAGTACAGCAGCGCCAGGCCGGGGTCCGGCTGCCCTTCCCGCATGCGCCGGATGCGCTCGTCGGTGGGCAGGCCGGCCACGCCGGCCTCCGGCAGCGCCAGGTCGAGCTGCATGCTGCCGAAGTGGCGCCGGTGCTCGCTGACGTGAGTCCGAAACAGGTCATCCCAGGCGCCCCCATCCGACGCGAGCCCCTGGTGCAGCCGCCGCGCCCCGCACTCGCCGGCGGCGGACCTGCCGAACGCCGACACGCCGATGTCGACCGCGAACAACACCTCGGTGACCCCCTCGCACAGCAGCTTGCGCCCGTCGACGACGCGCCGCCGGCCACCCCGGCACCACGCGTCGCCGCGCACCCGGAAGTCCACCCCGTCGCGAATCTCCCCGGTCATGGTCAGGCACGCCCCCACCGCGTCCGCCTCGCCCGCACCGGCGGCGCCGCCGTCGGCACCGGTGCCCATGCCATCCATGGCCGGCGCCTCCGTGGTGAAGGTGAGTTCGCAGTCGGGGTCATAGGTGCGGTCGAACCATGCCACGCAGTCGAACGGCTCTCCTTCATTTGTCAGCCGCACCAGGATCAGGTCCTCGACCAGGTGCGCGACGTACTCGCGGGTGAATCGCGCGCCGCCGGTCAGGTACGACACCGTCGCACTGGCCCGGTCCAGATCCAGCTCCCTGCGGTAATCGGCGATGGGACCTGGGGTGAGGAACTCCAGGTACAGGTCGCCGGCCGGCTGATACGGATCCACCCGCTGCGGGCGCCCGCTGCCGCCGCCACCGCCGCCGAACGCGTCCCGGGCGGCGCGCGTGCCGTCCACGTAGTTGCCGGCCAGCAGCAGGCGCCGCACTTCCGGCAGCGCATCCCTGCTCACGGCGTTGTCCCGGTTGCGGTTCACCCCCTTCCACAGGCACTCGTGATTCAGCGCGACGCGCTCCCGCCGGAAGGTGCCGAGCACCATCGCCGCCAACCGCCCGGTGCCGATCGGCAGCCCCTCCAACCACTCTCTCGCCGGCGCCTTGTACCACAGCTTCATCGCGTTCCTATCATCGCACACTAGCGCCGCGCAGATGGCGCAGATGGCGCAGATGGCGCAGCTTTGCCTCGCGTCATTTTGTACACTACTCTCCGAGCTTGCGATGCTTGGACAGGTGTCGCGGCAGGAGGCCGAGCGACCGCTGCAGCGCCTGCAGCCGTCTGTCAGCAGCGCCGAATACCAGATCGTCCGCCACCTGCTGAAAGGACTCTATCCATAAGGACTCTATCCATGAGTGTTCGCAGCATACGCATTACCGAGGATCTTGAGGCGGCCATCCGGTACGTCGCCGAGCGGGAAGACGCCGAGCAGGCGCAGTCGTTGCGCAAGCTGGCGCGTATGGGCTTTGAAGCATACGTCGCCGGCCAGTACCGGGTCGGCGAGATCAGCCTGCGGCAGGCCGCCGGCCTCCTCGGAGTGACGCTGTGGGAGGCCCTCGACCGGCTTGCCGCGCTGGGCGCCACCGGCAACGCCACCGCCGAGTCGGTGCTTGCGGGGTTGGACACGCTGGAAGCAACGAACGATCCAGGCACGTGAGCAATCGGGGGTGCCCGGCGACTCGATCGGTCACTGGTCCGAAACAGCCGGCTGGTGGGCGATGCTCGGGCATCGGTTTTCATCGTCTTCCATATCACGGAGTGACCGTACAGACTCATATGGTGTCCGCGCCGGTCGAGGTCGCGCTTGCCGTCCGGCGGCGTACTTGCCGTCCGGCGGCGTACTTGCGGCGGGCAGGTGTGGCA
The DNA here is from genome assembly GCA_028821475.1 of Spirochaetaceae bacterium. Lineage (GTDB taxonomy): Bacteria > Spirochaetota > Spirochaetia > SZUA-6 > Bin103 > Bin103. Next base: position 1,267 of record JAPPGB010000057.1, on the reverse strand, counting down.
CGTCAGCCGCCGACGCCACGCCGGGGAGACGGTTGACGCCGCCCTTGCCGTGGGTGCGAACGCGGAAGCAGATCACTGCGGCAAGGTTTACCGCTCGATGATGCGGAAGCGAACGTCCGGGGACTGGCGAACCGGATCGGCGACAAGATGGTGCACGGCTTCGCATCGACCGCCGGTAGTCGGGAGCGCCGGTTCCACGACGGTGTGCGATCAGGTCCCGGCCCGATCGATTGCCGCATGCGATACGGTCTGCCCTTGTTCCTGGGGACCGACCGCGAAGACCCGAGCGCGTCGTGCTTCAGGCGGCACACTGTCGGCCTACCCATGGCGCTGAGCGTGCCGCAACCTGTGGTGCGCTCGACAATGGAGCGTCAGATTCCGCGGCTCCGCACCGCCGCCGAGCGCGAACGGCACGATGTGGTCGATCTCCAACCGATAGCGGGAGCCGCAGCGCCGCCCGCTGTGCCGGTCGACGTAGCTGCAACGACCCTGGTCGCGCCGCCACACCTCACGCCGCACGACCGCCGGGATGTACCGTGACCGGGAGCCCGGCACCGCGCCGCAGCAGCGCAACGCGGCCAGGTGCCGCTGCAGTGCCGGCGAACGCTCCGCCGGCACCCCCGACCCATGCCCGGCGGCGTACGCAAGCCGCTCCGCCGCCGAAGTCGGGAACCGCGTGCCGCCTCGCCCCGGTGCCGGCGCCGCGTCGCGCCGGTCGGCCTCGAACCGCGCTCCGGACGCCCCCATCGTACGGTCCAGGCCACCGCCTACCCGCGCGTCCCGGCCAGCGCCGCTGGATTGCCCTCGCCGCTTCGCTGGCGAAGCAGCCCGACCGCCGACATTCGCCGCCGGCGTGTACTTCGCGCCGCCGCGCTCGGCCTCCGCATCCCGCTTCGGCGACGCAACCGCCAACCCGCCACCGTCCCCCGCCGCAGCACGCTCTGCGCGACCGAGTTCGGCTTCAGATTGGCACTTCGCTGACGAAGTGGGGTGCCCGTCGCGGTTCGGTGCCGCCACGAGCGAAGCGCTGCCGTGGTCGGCCTTCGAGGGGCGCTTCGCCGCCGAAGCGGCGTATCCGTCGCGGTTCGGTGCCGCCACGGGCGAAGCACTCCCGTGCTCGGACTTCGAGGGGCGCTTCGCCGCCGATTCGGGGCCGCGGGAGACTCCGCGCACCGCCGCGGAGTTCGCGCCGCCGCGCTCGGCGCCAGTACCCCGCTTTCGCGGTAGGGACGCCGGTTGCCCGGCGCCCCCCGCACAGATCCGTACG
>JAPPGB010000056.1 GCA_028821475.1 Spirochaetaceae bacterium | reverse complement strand
GGCCGGCGGTTGGCGGTACGGCGGCCGCCGCGGCACACGGCTTGGCTCCCGCGGCGCCGCGCGGGCGGCGGCCGGCGCGGCTGGAGGTACGGGTGCCGCACCGCGGCAAGCACGTGCGCTTCCTGCGCATGGCAGAGCACAACGCGCAGGTCGAATGGGAGAGCAGCGAGAACAAGCGCGCCGGTCGCGACGCCCAGTTTCGGGTGCTCGAGGAGCTGCGCGCGGCGCTGCACCTCGACGCCGTGCCGCGCCGTATCGAGGCATTCGACATCTCTCACCTGGAGGGCAGCGACGCGGTCGCCTCGCTGGTAGTGTTCGCCGACGGCCGCCCGGAGAAGCAGTCCTACCGCCACTTCCGGCTGCGCAGCCTGGACGGCAAGGTGGACGACTACGCGGCGATGCGGGAGGTGGTGGCCCGGCGCTACACGCGCGCCGTCAACGACAACCGCCCGCTGCCCGACCTGGTGCTGGTGGACGGCGGCAAGGGACAGGTCAGCGCCGCCACCAGGATCCTGCGCGCCCTGGAGCTGGACAGCGTGCCGGTGGCCGGCCTGGCCAAGCGCAACGAAGAGGTATTCGTGCCGGGCCGTTCGTCGCCGGTTGCGCTGCCCGAGGGCTCGGCGGCTCTGCGCCTGCTGCAGGCCGCCCGCGACGAATCGCACCGGTTCGCCAACTCGTTCAACCGGCGGCTGCGCGGCAAGCGCGTGTCGCCGTCGATGCTGGAGGCGGTGCACGGCATCGGACGGGTGCGCAGCCGCCGCCTGCTGGAGGCGTTCGACTCGGTGCCCGCGATGCTCGCCGCCTCGCCGGAGACGATCGCCGCCCGCGCCGGCGTCACACGCGAAACGGCCGCCACACTCCTTGCCCACCTCGGGCAACAATATGGTACAGGAGGAGCTGCAGCAGCGGTTCCGTCAACTCCTGACTGAACAGCCGCGCGCGGGTGTCGAACTCCACCAGGAGGCGCTGAATGGGCTCCATTTCGGCATCCGCGTAGCGGCGGTGCGCCTCCTGGAAGGTGCGCTGCATGCGCTTGCCGGTGATGCGCAACTCCGCCAGCGCCGCCGCCGGCGCCGTGCGCGCCGCGAGCAGTTCCTTGAACCGGATCAGCCGCTGGAACTGGCTGTGCAGCATCGCCACGATCTGTACCGCATCGCCGCGCCGCGCCAGCAGCAGGGTGGTCAGCGTCTCCAGGCAGCCCTGCAGGTCGCGCGCCACCACCCGGTCGAACAACGAGAATACCGTCTCTTCGCGGCTGTGGTAGAGGTACTGCTCGATGTCCTCGACCGCCACGAAGGCGCCCGACGGGAAGAACCCGGCCAGGCTGCCGCACAGCGCCTCCAGGGCGGCGCTGTCGGTGGGGGCCAGTTCCAGGATCAGCGCACACGCCTCCGCGTCGATGCGGACGCCGCGGGTGCGAAAGGCGCGCTGCACCGCGCTCTCGCGCCGGTTCTCGAACATCTCCCAGAAGATCCTGGTGCGCGCCCGCGGCACCATGCGCGGCAGCGCGGCCGGAAGGTCGCGCGCCATCCTGGCGCTGGTCAGCACCAGGGTGCTGGCCGCCGACGGCTCCGCGCCGTATCCCAACAGGGCGTCCAACTGGTTGCCGGCGCGCAGATCCTGCACTTCCTGCAGCACTACCACGCGATGGCTGGTGAACAAACCCGGTGTGCGCAGCGCCGCCACCAGGTCGATCAGGTCGGTGTCGTACGGAAAGGTGCGCAGCACCTCGGTGTCGCCGTGCGCGGCTTCCGCGGCGGCCACGATCTGCGCCACGAAATCGCTTTTCTGGCCGAGCTCCGGGCCGAGCAGCAGGTGCACGCCCCCCGCCAGGCCGCGCGGCGGCGGCGGCGGTGTCGGACGCTGCGAGGCGGCGGAACGGCGCCCGCCGGTGGTGCGCCGGCGGGCGGTGGCGGCCATTGGAGTACCAGCCCGCGCTAATAGGTGCGCTGCACGGCGCGCAGCTTGCCGAGAATGCGCAGGTTCTGGGTAAAGATCGGTGGATAGGCGGCGTTCTCCGCCTGCAGCCGAATACGGTTGCTCTCGAGAAAGAACCGCTTGAGGGTCGCCTCCTCCTCGATCATCGCCACCACGATGTCGCCGTTGTCGGCGTGCTCCTGGCGCCGAACGATGGCGATGTCGCCGTCGAGAATACCGGCATCGCACATGCTGTCGCCGCGCACGCGCAGGGCGAAGCAGGTACCCGACCCAAGCAGTTCCTCCGATACGGCGATGGTATCCACGACGTTGTCCTCGGCAAACACCGGCGCGCCGGCGGCGACTCGGCCGAGCAGCGGGATGCGCACCAGGCGGTGCCGGCGCTCGTCCGAGCCGTCGTCGAGCACCTCGAGCGAGCGCGGCCGTCCTTCGGCCGAACGCACGTAGCCTTTCTTCCGGAGCGCCTTCAGATGGTCGTATGCGCCGCGAATGGAAATGGAAAAGTGCTCGGCAAGCTCACGAATCGCGGGCGGGTAGCGGTGATGTTCGATGTAGCCGTTGATGAAATCCAGCACCTCGCGCTGGCGCACCGTCAACCCGCGCACGCAACCCCGCTCCCTACCATCGCGCCCGTCATCCGCCCCCAGGGGCCATTATCCCAATCTGGCGGAGCCGCGACAACCGCCGCCCGGGCGTGGCGAGGGGTGGCGCCGCCGGATCAGATCTGGACGTCCTCGAAGCGGCGCGCAAAAAGGTCCTCCAGCGCTTCCACGGCAGCTTGTTCGTCGTCGCCGTCGGCGATGATCTTGACCGTGGTGTGGTAGGTTGCGCCGAGCGTGATGATGCCCATGATCGACTTGCCGTTGACCCGTTCTCCGCCGCTCTCCAGGAAGATGTCCGAGGAGAACGCACCGGCGGTTCGAACCAGCTTGGCGGCGGGCCGGGCGTGAATTCCCGCGCGGTTGATGATGAGAACTTCCCGTACGATCAGCGTTACCACTCCTCTATGGTGACTTCCCGCGGCGTTCGGCTGTCCAGCCACCGGGTCACGTTTCGACTGAACTCCGCCGCCGAATAATACCCCATGTGCTTGAGCCGTTCGTTCATGGCCGCGGTCTCGATGAGGATCCAGATCGGCCGCCCCGGACGCACCGGGATCAGCACCTCGCGGACCCCGACACCCAGAAAGTCCACCGTTCGCTCGTCCAGCCCTACGCGATCATAATCGGCGGAATTGTCCCAATCTTCAAGGCGCACCACCAGTTGGATGTTCTTGGCGTCGAGAATCGCCCCGACCCCGAACAGGTAGGAGATATTGATGATGCCGAGGCCGCGGATCTCCATGTGATGGCTGGCCTCGCGGATGCCGCTGCCGTGCAGCACGTTGTCCACCAGCCGCACCTCCACCACGTCGTCGGCCACCAGCCGGTGGCCGCGCTCGACCAGGGCCAGGGCGGCCTCGCTCTTGCCGACGCCGCTCGGGCCCTGTATCAGCACGCCCATGCCGAACACCTCCAGCATGACCCCGTGCACGCGCTCGGAGGGCGCAAACATCATGGCCAGAATACGTTCCACGCGGGCGGTGAATTCCGCCGTCGTCAACGGCGTGCGCAGCACGGCGCGACCGGCCGCCTCCGACAGGCGCAGAAAGTCCGCGGTGGGATCGATGCCGTGGGTGAACACGCTGCACGGGATGTCGTAGGCAACCATCCGCTCGAGCGACTCGGTGGCACGTTCCTCGGCCAGCTTGCGCAGGTAGGCGCTCTCTCCCCGTCCGAACACCTGGACACGCTGAAACGCGAAGCTGTCGAAGAACCCGCCGAGCGCCAGGCCGGGCCGGTTCAACTCGGGAACGCGCAACTCCGCGGTGAGGCCGCCGCGCGCGCCGACACAGGTAAGCTGCAGCGCTTCATGCTCCTTCAGTTCGAGCTGAAGCAGGCTGAGAACGGTCACCACCTTGCCAGGCATGCCCGGTACGATTCGGGTGCGGCTTCAGCCGCGTGACACGGCGCGGCGGGGGGCACCGTGAGAGCTGCGCGTGACCTTTTCCTTCTCCTTGCTGACCTTGTGCTGAATCTTGTCCATCAACCGGTCGAACGCCTCCAGCAGGTCGTAGCCGCTCACCTTGAGGTGGTTGGTCGCACCCCAGCGGAAGTGCAGCGACGCGTCGACGTGATACTGGCTGCCCTCACGGGTCAGCGTCAGTCCCAGGTCGACCAGGTATTCGCGCGCGTACGAGAAACGCTCCATGCGGCGGTCGATGTGCTCTCGCTGCACTTCGTTGAGTGAAAAATGGATCGCCTTGATGTCCAGTTGCATGTGCAGATACTCCTTGTTGTTGTGGTCAGGCGCGGCGATACGAGCTGTCGATGTTCAGCTCCTTGCGATACTTTGCCACCGTACGCCGTGCAATGCGCACTCCCTTCTCCGCCAGCAATTCGGCGAGCCGGCTGTCCGACGGCGGTTTCGCCGCCGCACCATGGCCGCCGGCCACCGCCGCACTCTCGATGATCTCGCGCAGCATCTCCTTGACCGCGGTCTTGGAAAAGCGCGATCCCTTCGATCCCGCGCCGGAAATCGAATTGCTGAAGAAGTAGCGCAGTGCGAAAATACCGAGCTCGGTCTGGATGTGCTTGCCGTTGGCCAACCGCGACACCGTCGCCTCGTGCACGCCGACGTCGGCGGCCACGTCCTTCAGTGTCAGCGGCACCAGGTACTTGGCGCCGCGCCGGAAGAATTCGCGCTGCGCGTCGACCACCGCCCGCGTGACTTTCAGCAGCGAGCGGTTGCGTTCGTCGATACTGCGCATGAACCAGCGCGCATCCTGCAGATTGTGGTTGACGAACTTCTTCAGCTCCCCGTCGCGGCTGTCACGGCTGTCGCGGCTCAGTTGCTCGAAAAACGGACTCACGCCGAGCACCGGCATCTGCTGGTCGTTGAGCGCCAGCGCGAGTTCGCCGTCGACCTGTTTCACGATCACGTCCGGGCTCACGTAGCGCACCTGCTCGGCGCTGAAGTTGCGGCCCGGGATCGGATCGAGCTCGCGTACGAATGCCAGGAGGTCGTGTACCGTCTGCTCCGGAATCGCCATGGCCCGCGCGATGTCCGCGGTCTTGCCGCGTTCGGCCAGCTCCATGTGGCTGCGCACCAGCTCGGCGCTGCCCGGCAGCGCCCGCGGATGCACGCGAATCTGCGCCAGCAGCGAGTCGGTGTAGTCGCGCGTACAGCAGCCGGGCGGATCGAACGCCTGGATCATCGCGGTAACCTTGGCGAGGCGCTCCGGCGGCACGTCCTCGGCCAGGGTGTCGGGCTCCTCCAGCGTGAAGCCGTTGTCGTCCAGGTTGCGGATCAGCATCTCGCCGAGATCGAACTCCGGCCCGGCGAGCGGCTGCAGGCGGAGTTGCCACAGCAGATGCTCCTGCAGCGTCTCCGGTCGCGTCAGGGCGCCCTCGATGAACTGGCGCTTGGCGTCCGCCTCGGCGCCGTGGCTGCCGTTCAGGTACCCCGGATCGGAGGACTCGGCGAACACGCTCTCCTCGGCGCCGACCGCGGGCTCGGTTTCCAGCGACGTGGTAGAGTTGTCTTCCATCACCTCCAGCGCCGGATTGCGTTCCAGTTCCTGCTGAATGGTAGCCTGCAGCTCCTGCACCGGCATCGCCATGATGCGAATCGACTGGTAGAGCTGGGGCGTCATCTTGAGGCGCTGTTCCTGGCGGAGGACGGGCTGCTGCGACAGCATGACTCTCTCCTCTCATGGTGGGTGACGGTCCACCCCTGTGTCAACGAGAACCGAGGCCAGACCAAGGGGCCATGCCGGACCCAGGCCGGACCGGGCGTCGCGTTGCGCCTGCTACATGCGGAAGTCGCGCCCCAGGTAGAGCTGCCGGGCGAGCTGATTGTCGAGCAGCTCGCCGCGCGTGCCGCTGACCATGATCTCACCGGCGCGGAGAATGTAGCTGCGCTGCGTTATCTCCAGCGTGTCGCGAACGTTGTGGTCGGTGATCAGCACCCCGATGCCGGTTTCCGCAAGACGGCCGACGATGCCCTTGATGTCCTGGACGGCGATCGGGTCGATGCCGGCGAACGGCTCGTCGAGCAGCAGGAAGCTCGGCCGCATCGCCAGCGCGCGACCGATCTCGGTGCGGCGCCGCTCGCCGCCGGAGAGCGTATAGGCGCGCTGCCGGCGAAGATCCTCCAGCCCCAGCTCATCCAGAATCTCGTCGCAGCGCTGCCGCCGGGCGCTGCGCGTCAGGCCGCGCCTGGTCTCCAGCACGGCCAGCAGGTTCTGCTCCACCGTGAGCTTGCGGAACACCGACGCCTCCTGCGGCAGGTAGGAGATGCCGGCGCGCGCACGGCGGAACATCGGCAGGCGGGTGATCTCTTCGCCGGTGAGATAGATGCGCCCCGCGGTCGGGCGTATGAAGCCGACGATCAGGTAGAACACCGTCGTCTTGCCGGCACCGTTGGGGCCAAGCAGGCCGACGACCTCGCCACTGCCCATGGAGAAGGTCACGTCGCGCGCGGCGTACTTGCGCCCGTAGCGCTTGGTAAGCCCCTGCACCGCGAGAGTGGCGCCGGCAGCGACGATGGCGGCCGGACCGGGTGCAGGGGTCACCGGTCTGCCTCCGCGGCCGGCGTCTGACCGTCTGCCGCGGCGTTCGGAGCGGCGGCACCGGCGGCACCGGCGGCGGCCGCTTCGCCGGGCGCGCCTCGCTGCACTTCGCCGGGGGCCGCGTCGGATGCGCCGTCCTGCCCACCGGCGTCCGGCTCGGTTGCCGAAGCGCCGTCCGCGCCGTCGCCGTCCTCCGACGACGAGGTGATCTGCCCACTGACGGCGCCGGAAAGCACGATGCGCTCCTGGTCGAGGTCGATGAAGATGCGCGACGCGTGATACTCGTCGCCCTTCCAGGTGACCACCGGCAGCCCGCTGAGCGTCAGCGTCTGCGCGCCGCGGTCGTAGTGCACGAGTTGGGCGCGGGCCACCAGGTCGTCGCTCAGGATTTGCACGCCAATCTGGATCGAGGTTTCGTTGCGCTCCTCCCAGTGCTCCAGGAAGCCTCCCTTGATCACCATCTCGTTGTCGTGGTCGATGAGCAGCGCATCTCCCTCCACGCGCACGACGCCGTCGCGGCGGTTGTAGAACACCGTCTCACTGGTGAGCTCGATCCCCTCGCCGACCTGCACCACGCGCACGCCGCCCCGCGACAGTGCGAAGGCAAGGTCGTCGCCGAACAGCTCGATGCTGTCGGCGAATATCTCGGTCTCGTCCGAAGTGAGTGCCGCGTTGCCGCTCAACACGGTCCGCTCGCGGCCCTCGGCGAGCACCGTTTCCATCTGGTCGGCGGTGAAGGAAAACTGATCCGTTTGCGCGCCCGCCGGCACGGCAGCCGCGATCAGCGCGACGGCCACCGCGGCCGGCAGCCCGCAGCCGGCTCGCAGGAACCCGCGGGACGGGCGCGCCAGGACCGCGGTCCGGTCACTCATCGGCGGCGGTGTCGGCTACCAGCCGCCCGCTCACCGGCCCGGAGAAGTGGATGGTCTTGGCACGCAACTCCGCCTCGAACCCGGCACCGTGGACGCGAGACCCATCGTCGCGGATAACGGCCACCACCTGCTCGGGACCGGTACTGAGCAGGCGTCCGGCATGATCCCAGTGCAACTCCTCGGCGGTCAGCGACGCCTCCTGCGAGACCGACCGCAACTGGACGGCGCCGGCCACCTCGGCGTCCTCGCTCTCCGTGAAGTATACCGCGCGGTCCGCGCGCCCGGTGGCCGCCACGCTGCCGCTGCCGTCGTATTCGACGTAGCGCACGTCACTCAGCACCGCGCGGCCGCCGCCGGGGAAGTTCTCGATCCGGCGCGCCCGAATCTCGGCCACCACGCGGCCGTTGCGCACCACCGTGTGGCTGGCCGCCGTCAGCACCGTTTCCGGAACCTCGTCGGCGAGTTGCTCGGGGCCCGGGTCGCCGCCGTAGTCGAAGGTACACGCGCCGAGCAACGCGGCGAGCGCAGCGGCCAGCAGCGCCGGGATGCCGCCGCCGCGCCGCCGGTTCCGGACCGTGCGGCCCGCGTCCGGGGCGGTACGGCTCACGGCGCCCGCCGGAACGGTCTGCGCAGCACCGTCCGGGCACACGGCTCGCGCGCGCCGCGGCGCCCGGCTTGCGATGCGGCCGGGCGCGTGCAGCCCGTGGCGGAACGTCGAAAACGGTTCCGCTGCCATCGCCGCCATCGCCTTGGTGCCGCGCCGCCGGTACTCAGCGGCGCCCGCCCGCGCGCCGGGTGCGCCCCGGGCCGCGGTTGCGCGCCGCCTCCGCCGCCTTGCGGGCCGCTTCCGGCGCCGTGGTCTGGCGGCGCAGCGTGCTGATACTGCGCGCCGCGCCATCGGCCCCCACCTCCAGCACCACCGCCTGCAGCTCCAGCAGCCCCCAGGCGTCGCGCGACTGCTCGTGGACCTGGGTGAGAAACTTGCGCGTCTCCACCTCGGGATCGAGGCCGCCCACCGAGTTCAGGCTGCCGGTGCGGCCGCTGTGGGTGATGGCCGCCGTACCGCCGGGCAGCAGGCGCGCGTCGGCGGAAAGGGTACGCACGTGGGTGCCGATCAGCGCGCTGACCTTGCCGTCGAGAAACAGGCTCATCGCCACCTTCTCGGAGGTGGTGGTGGCGTGAAAGTCGACCAGCACGAGCGGCGTCTGCTGCTTGACCCGTTCGATCAGTCCGCCTGCCATCTCGAACGGGTTGCGCAGGTGGACGCGGTTGAACCCCGCCTGTCCGAGCAGGGATATGATCCCGACGCCCGGTGAAGACGACTTGGCCGCGGCGGCGGGCGTATCACTGCCGCCCGGCGCCGCGGGTGCTTCGGATGCCGCGGATGCTTCGGATGCCCGGGGTGCAGCAGGCTTCGGGGCGCGGGAGACGGCTTCCTCGGTCGCGGTCGCCGGTCCCGGATCGGCAGGTGCGGGTTCGCGGGCCGCCGGCGCAGGTTGCGCGGCGGCCGCGGCAGGGGCGCTTTTGCCGGCGCGATGGCCCCCCTTCCCGGAGCGCGGATTGCCCGGCCTCGGGCGCGCCACCAGCCAGCCGCGCCCCGGATTGCCATACGGGTAGTTCGCCGGGCGCAGCAGATAGCGCGACTGCCCGAAATAGGTCACCGCGTCGCGCTTGAAATAGGCGAAGTCGCCGGCGGTGATCACATCCACCCCAAGCTTGTGCAGGTATACGGCATGGCCCTTGCCGATGCCGAATCCGCCGGTAGCGCCCTCGGCGGCGGCAATGGTGAGGTCGATGCCCAACTCGCGCTTGAGATCCGGGAGCAGTGCCTTGACGCAGTAGATTCCGGCGCTGCCCACAATCTCGCCAATGAACAGAATACGCATCGTACCCGCCTACCATAGCAGAGGCCGTTCATCGAAGGCGACCGCTGGACCGATTGTGCCGCGGCGGCTACCGTCGGCCGCAACCGGCAGCCGCACATGATCGCACGCTCGTTGGAAGTTCTGCTCGTGGCCCTGAAGCTGGGGCTGACCTCGTTTGGCGGGCCGGTGGCTCACCTGGGGTACTTCCGCGACGAGTACGTCGTCAGGCGCAAGTGGCTGACCGACGGCGCCTACGCGGACCTGGTCGCGCTGTGCCAGTTCCTGCCGGGTCCGGCCAGCAGCCAGGTCGGCATGGCGGTGGGGATGACCCGCGCCGGCTTCGCGGGCGGGGTCGCGGCGTGGCTCGGCTTTACCCTGCCGTCGGCCGTGCTGCTGATCGCGTTCGGGTACGGCGTGGCCGCGTTCGACGGACTGGCGGACGGAGGCTGGTTGCGCGGGCTGAAGGCGGTTGCCGTGGCGGTGGTCGCGTTCGCCGTGTACGGCATGGCGCGCAACCTGACGCCGGACCGCACGCGCGCGTCGCTCGCCATCGTCACGGCCATCGCCATGCTGTTCTGGCGCACCCCGCTGACCCAGGTGCTGGTGATCGCCGCGGCGGGAGTGGCCGGCGTGCTGCTGCTGAGGGAGGACACGCCGGCCGCTGCCGCGCCACCGCGCACCACCACCACCACCACCGCCGGCGGCGGCGCGCTGGGCGCCGTGGTAGGGCTCGCCGGGTTCTTCCTGCTGCTGGCCGGTCTACCCGCGGCCCGGCAGGTGTTGGAAAGCGAGTGGCTGCGCGTATTCGACGGCTTCTACCGCGCCGGTGCGCTGGTGTTCGGCGGCGGGCACGTGGTGCTGCCGCTGCTGGAGGCCGAGGTGGTTCCGCCGGGCTGGGTAACACGGGACCAGTTCATCGCCGGCTACGGCATGGCGCAGGCTGTGCCGGGGCCGCTGTTCACCTTCTCCGCCTACCTGGGCACCGTCATGGCCGGACCGCCGAGCGGCTGGACCGGCGGCGTGTACGCGCTGGCCGCGATCTTTCTTCCCTCGTTCCTGCTGCTGGTTGGCGTGCTGCCGCTGTGGCAACGGCTGCGCGCCGACCACCGTTTCCGCGCCGCCCTGGCCGGCATCAACGCCGCCGTGGTCGGCCTGCTGCTGGCCGCGCTCTACGACCCGGTGTGGGTATCCGCCATCGTCCGTCCCGCCGACCTAGCCCTCGCGCTGGCCGCGTTCGCGATGCTGGCCTGGTGGAAGGTGCCGCCGTGGCTGGTGGTGCTGATCGGCGCCGCCGCCGGCGCCGCCCTCACCACGCTCTAGCAGACCGTGGCGGAACCTGGCGTTGCACCGAGAGCGGCGCGGCGGGATGGATCGCCGCTCGAATGCAGGCCGAGTTTCGCCACGGTCTGCCAAGTGGCCGGCCGGGCCGGAAGCCGCGCCGCGGGCGGCGGTGCCGGGGCGCTGGCAGCCCACCGAAATTTGGTCCCGACGGCGTGTGCCGCCGGGCGTTCACCTGCTATTATCCGCGGCGCCGTGAACCAGTTTCCCAGTATCCGGCTGTTCCTGGTGCGCCACGCGCAGGCGCGCAATGCCCCCGGCACCAGCTACGACGACGCTTCGCTCTCGGTGCTCGGCAGATCGCAGGCAGCCGCAGCCGCGCACGCCTGCGCCGAACTCGGGCCGGACGCCCTCTACGCCAGCCCGGCGACTCGGGCACGCGCGACCGCGGACCGGGTCGGCGCCGCCACCGGACTGCCGGTATCGGTCGACGAACGCCTGTTGGAGTACCGCTTCGGCAGCGTGACCGACCCCAACCTCACCATGGATCAGCTCCGCGAGCGGCGCGACGACCTGCTGGCGTGGCACCCGGACCGCAAACTGGCCGCCGACGGCGAGACGATACGGGAGTTCGCCGAACGGGTCATGGCGGTGACCGACGAGATCGTCGCGCGTCACGTCGGTGAGCGCGTGGCCATCGTCTCTCATGCCGGCACCATCGACGTCACGATGCGATGGGCGATCGGCATTGCGCCCGGCACGCCGGTGTTGCACGATTTTCCGATCGCCAACGCCAGCATCAGCGAGCTGATCCACTGGCCGCGCGGTCGCATGGCCGGCGGCGCGCCGCGCTACACCGAGTTCAGGAGCGTCGGGTCGGTCGACCACCTGCCGTTCGACGTCCGCAGCGGCAACTGAAGGGTGCGCGGCATGGCGAGAGGCGCGGCGGGATACTTGGGCACCCCGCTGGTGCGCAAGCTCGGGCTGCGACCGGACCTGCGTGTCTGTCTGCTGCACGAGCCGGACGGGTTCCGCGCGCTGCTCGACGGCATTGAGCGGTTCGATATCTCTACCAGCCTGGAAGGAGCATTCGACTACCTGCACTTGTTCACCGACTCGCGGGCGGAACTGGCGGCGCGGTTCGAAACCCTCACCGGCCACGTGGCCGCCGGCGGCATGCTGTGGATTTCGTGGCCGAAGAAGAGTTCTCCCCTGGCAGGCGACCTGACCGAAACCGCCGTGCGCGCGATCGGGCTGCGCACCGAGTTCGTGGACGTCAAGGTGTGCGCGGTCGACCGCGACTGGTCGGCGCTGAAGTTCCTGCGCCGCCGCAACCGCCGCCGGCAATGAACTCCTGCGCCGCCGCACGCCCCGCCGAGGCATGCGGCCGGCGGGCGGCGCCACGCCGATCGACTTCCGGCCGGGCTGCCCGGTCGGCGGCGCCCGGTCAGGAGCGGCGGCCGCTGGTGCGGTAGCGGTGCACGGCCAGCGGGGCGAACACGGCGATCAGGAGCACCGCCCACAGCATCGTATAGAGCACCGGGTGCTGCAGCGGCCACGCGTCCGGCGGCGCGCTGCCGGGCGGGATGTTGCCGAACAGCTCGCGGGTGGCCTGGGTGACGGCGGACACCGGGTTCCACAGCGCGAAGGTGCGCAGCACCGGCGGCAGGTTCTCGGCCGGTACGAACGTGTTGGCGACGAACGTGAGCGGCATGGTGACCATGAACGATGCGTTGTTGATTACCTCCACGCTCGGCACCAGCAGCCCGACGTACGCCATTACCCAGGAGAACGCGTAGGCGAATACCAGCAGCAGTGCGAATCCGGCCGCGGCGTCGAGCACGGAGGAGCTGATGCCCCAGCCGACCACCAGACCGGTGAGCGCCATGATCAGCAGCGACAGCGCATTGTACACCACGTCGCTGACGGTGCGGCCCACCAGCAGCGCGCTGCGTGACATCGGCAGTGCGCGGAAACGGTTGATGATGCCCTTCTGGATGTCCTCGGCCAGGCCGGCGCCGGTGAAGGTGGCCCCGAACACCACGGTCTGGGCGAAGATCCCGGCGATCAGGAACTCGCGGTAGGAGCCGCCGGGAATGTTGATGGAGTTGCCGAACACGAACGCGAACAGCAGCACGAACATGATCGGCGAAATCAGCACGAACACCAGCACGTCGGGCACGCGCTTGATCTTGATCACGTTGCGCCACGCGATCACCGCGGCGTCGCTGACCGCGTACACCAGGCCCCTGATCCGAAAGAGCCGGCCGGCGGACGCTGCCTGCGCATCGGCCTTCGTCGTCTTCCCTGTCACGGAGTGACCGTGCGGATTCATTCGTCGCTCTCCTCTGGTGCCGACACGCGGCCGGTCAGGGTCAGGAACACGTCGTCGAGCGTCGGCCGTCGCAGGCCGACATCGCGCACCGCGATCCGAGCTCGTTGCAGTTCGTGCAGTGCCGCGGTGAGCACCGGCGCCCCGCCGGCGATCGGCGTAACCAGCGACCGCGAGCGCGCGTCGGCCTGCTGCGCGCCGACCGCGAAGCGGGCCAGCACCTGCCGCGCCTGCTCCAGGAGCGCGGCGTCGGCCACCGTGACCTCGATCCGTTCCGCGCCAATCCGGCTCTTCAACTCGTCCGCGGTGCCCTCGGCGATCGCTCTCCCGTGGTCGATCACCAGGATGCGATCGGCGAGCTGGTCCGCCTCCTCCAGGTACTGCGTGGTGAGCAGCACCGTGGTGCCGCCGCCCACCATGGTGCGGATCACTTCCCAGAGCTGGCGGCGACTGTACGGATCCAGGCCGGTGGTCGGCTCGTCCAGGAACAGGACCGGCGGCGCGGCCACCAGGGCGCCGGCCAGGTCGAGACGGCGCCGCATGCCGCCGGAGTAGGTCTTGACCGGGCGCCCGCCTGCCTCTGCCAGGTCGAACAGCTCCAGCAGCTCACCGGCGCGGGCGCGGGAACGATGGCGGCCAAGATGATAGAGGCGGCCGACCATGACCAGGTTCTCGAACCCGGTGAGGTGCTCGTCCACGGCCGCGAACTGACCGGACAGCCCGATGCGCCGGCGCACCTCGCGCGGGCTGGCTACCACGTCCACGCCCGCCACCCGCGCGCTGCCGGCATCCGGCTCCAGCAGGGTCGCCAGAATCGACACCGCGGTGGTCTTGCCCGCCCCGTTGGGGCCGAGCAGGCCCAGCACCGAGCCCTCGGCTACCGCCAAGTCCAGACCGTCCAGCGCGGTGACCTCCCGGTACCGCTTCACCAGGCCGCTCGCTTCGACCAGATTCGGCATGGCGGGAATATACTGCTCGGCCTTGCTGCGCGGGTGCCCGATGGTGATCAATGACAGCCATGGTGCAGGTTGCGCCGGGCGTTGCCATCCCGGAGGAGGAAATCGAGGAGCGGTTCATCCAGAGCGGCGGTCCGGGCGGCCAGAACGTGAACAAGGTGGCCACCACCGTGCAGCTCCGCTTCGACGCGACCGGTTCGCCGTCGCTGCCGCCGGAGGTGCGCCGGCGCCTGCTGGAGATCGCCGGCAGACGCGTGACCACCGACGGCGTACTGGTGATCACGGCGCGCCGGTTCCGCACCCAGGAGGCGAACCGCCGCGATGCGCGCGAGCGGCTGGCGGCGCTCGTCGGGCAGGCGCTCGCCGAACCCCGGCCCCGGCAGGCGACCCGCCCCACCCGCGCCGCCCGCGAGCGGCGCCTGCAGGACAAGGCGCGCCGGAGCACGGTCAAACGGCAGCGCGCCCAACCGGGTGACGACGACTGACGCCACCCGTCCCGTACCGCGGCGCGTGACGCAACCGCCTGCGCCGCGTACGATCCGAAGCGCAGGTGCCTTCCGCGCTGTGCCGTCGGCGCTGCGCCGTCGGCGAAACGGTGGCGGTTGAAACGCATTCGCCCTGCTACCCAGGAGGCTCGTCTTGAAGACCATCGCGATCGTCAGCCCCGGCAACATGGGGCACGCCGTCGGACGGCTGCTCGGCAGCCGCGGCTTCGACGTGGTTACCTCGCTCGCCGGCCGGTCGGCGCGCACCGGCGGGCTGGCCGCAAAGGCCGACATTCGCGACCTCGGCAGCATCGCCGCCGTGGTGGCGCAGGCGGACCTGGTGCTGTCGATCATGCCGCCGGCCGCCGCCGTGGCGGCCGCGGAAGAGGCAGCCGCCGCCATGATCGCGGCCGGGGCCGCGCCGCCCTACGCCGACTGCAATGCCATCGCACCCGCCACCACGCAGCGCATTGCGGCGCTGATCGGGTCCGCCGGCGCCCCCTACATCGATGCCGGCATCATCGGCGGGCCGCCGGCCAACGGTACCGGCCCGCGCTTCTACGCCTGCGGCCCGGATGCCAACCTGCTGGCGCCGCTGGAGGGAGAAGGTCTTGTGGTGCGCGACCTGGGCGGCGCGATCGGGCGCGCGTCCGCCCTCAAGATGTGCTACGCCGCGGTCACCAAGGGCACCTCGGCGCTGCAGTTCGCCCAGCTCGCCGCCGCCAGCCGGCTGGGCGTGGACGAAGCGCTCGCCGCGGAGCTGGGCGAGAGCCAGGCCTCTACCTATGCGGGGATGCGGCGCGCCCTGCCCGGACTGCCGGCCAAGGCACCGCGCTGGATCGAGGAGATGCGCCAGATCGCGGCCACCTTCGAATCGGTGGGGGTGCCGGGCGACTTCCACCGCGGCGCCGCCGCCCTGTACGAGTTGCTGAGCGCCACCCCGTTCGCCGACGAGCCGGAGGAGGCGGTGGACCGCTCGCGCACCCTGGAATCCACCGTCGCCGCCCTGTCCGACGTGTGCGCCGGGCGCGGCCACTAGCGTGAGGGTGTCCCACAATACAAATTCACAAATTCGGGAAGCGATAAATCCATACTCCCACCCGCGCACACTCGGCTGAATGCGTAGCAATGACAATAACCGGCGATCTGACCGGATGGACCTGACAGAGATCGGTGCGGCGCATCCGGCGTTCAAGGAGTTGCTCCGAATCCGGCGCGGCAGCACGCCGGCGGTTGACAGCCGGGTGGTGGCCGAGGGGCTGTGGGCCGTGCAACTGGTGCTGCGTCTCGGCGTCCCGATCGAGCGGTTCTTCTGCTGTCCCCCACTGATCCGCTCCGAGGCCGCTCGGATCTGCGTGGCAGCGGCCCGCGGGCGCGCCCGGGACACCCTCTCGATGTCGGCGAGGAGTATGCACCGGGTCTCCGATCGGGACGCCCCGGAAGGGCTCTTGGCGCTGGTGAAGATGCCCCGGTGGCCGCTCGATAAGGTGCGTATCGGCGAACATGCGCTGGTCGCGGTTGCGGACGGCCTGGAGAACCCGGGCAATCTCGGTACCCTGCTGCGCACCGCGGACGGTGTCGGCGTCGATCTGGTAATGATCACGAACGGGCGCGCACGTGTGAGCCACCCGCAGGTGTTCCGCGCCAGTCACGGCATGAGCCTCAAGGTGCCGCACGTCGAGTTCGCGCGCGCGGAGGATGCGATCGCATGGCTGCGGCAGCACGACTGCACCATCTACCTCGCTACTCCCGGCGGCGGTGTTCACTACCGGCATCTCGATGCCCGAGGGCGCACCACGCTGGTGCTCGGCAGCGAGCGGTTCGGCCTGTCCCCGGCGTGGGCGGAGCAGGGCTTCCGCCGCGTCGCGATTCCGATGCTCGGCGCCGCCGACTCCCTGAACGTGGCCGCGGCGGCGGCGATCCTGTTATACGAAGCGCGTGCTCGTAAGGACGCGTGGTGAGTGGGCGATCAATTGCGGCGAGCCGGCTATGATGCGCTCCACATGATGAAGGAGCCGCCGCCCAGGCTGGGACACCCTGAACACTCCGCGGTGACGGAGAGTTTCGCCGTCCTTGCCGACGCCGCGCGCAAGGTACTGGCTAGATGCCCGTGGACCACGGCGCAGACCGCGGAACGCTACGCTCGGGAGCTGCGCTCGGAGGCGGACGAGGTGCTGCTCGCGATTGCGAACGGGGACCGCGACAACCTCAAGGAGGAGCTCGGCGACCTGCTGTGGGATGTGCTGATGTGCGCGCTGCTGGCCGAGCGCAGCGGTCACTTCCCGGCGCACGAGGTGTTCGACGACGTGGTGGCCAAGATGCGGCGGCGCAAGCCGTTCGTATTCGACGGCACCGCGGTGACCGCGGAGGATGCGAAACGGATATGGGCGGCAGCCAAGGCACGGGAGAAGCAGGCACGGTGAGTTTCGGTTACGATCCGGAAGCCCGCGGTGCCGGGGGTGGCCGGCGGGCGAGCGTGCGTGACCGGCCCGGACGGGGGCCGGTAGCGATGTCCGAGCGCTACCTTGCGCTGCTCCGCGGCATCAATGTCGGCGGCAACAACATCATCGCCAAGAACGACCTGCGGCGCTGCTTCGAGGACCTGGGCTTCACCAACGTGCGCACCTACATCCAGAGCGGCAACATCGTGTTCCGGGCGCGCTCGGGAGAGAAGCAGCAACTGACCGCGCGTGTCGAAGCGGGCCTGTCGGAGCGATTCTCCTACGCGGCGCGCGCCGTGGTGCTGTCCTACGCCGACTACCGCGCCCTGCTCGACGCCGCACCGCCGGCCTGGGGGGAGGATCCCGCCTACCGTCACAACGCCTTGTTCACGCTGGCCGGAACCACGCCGGCCGACGTGCTGGCAAGCATCCCGCCCGTGAAGGAAGAGCTGGAAACGGTTGCCGCCGGTCCCGGAGTGGTGTTCTGGTCCGCCGACAAGAAGCGCGTCACCCGCTCCGCCTTCGTCAAGCTGCCGGCGCACCCCATCTACCAGCAGGTCACCATCCGCAACCACAACACCGTCCGCCGGCTCGCCACCCTGCTCGAAGAGACCTAGGAGCCTGTCGGATTCCGGCAGGCTCCCAGAAGGTAGGCCGGTTGGGCCGGAAGCGGCGCCGCAGGCGGCGATTTCGGGGCGCTAGTGGTGGGCGTCGGGCTCGGCCTTGGTGGCTTCGACCACCTTGTCGATGTCCTTGCGGTCCATGCGGGTGATCAGCGGCTGGAAGTTGGCGATCGGGTGGTCGAGCAACGGCTCGGCGGCATCGGCCCAGGTCAGCTCGCCGGTGTTCAGGAACGCCTCCGCCCTGGCGGCCATGGCCGGCAGGATCGGCTTCAGGTAGACCATCAGCGCGCGGAAGGCGTTGATGCCGAGCGAGCAGACGCCGTGCACCTCGTCGCGGCGCTCCGGGTCCTTGGCGTGCTTCCACGGCTCGCGCTCGGCGATGTAGGCGTTGGTGCGGTCGGCGAGCGCGGTGATTTCGCGCACCGCCCGGCTCACGTCGCCGCGTTCGTACAGCTCGCCGATGCGCTCGCCGGCGCCGCGGATCTCGCCCCACAGCTCCGGGTCGTGGATCGCCGCCGCCAGCCTGCCGTCGAACTGCTTCGCGATGAAGCCGGCGCAGCGCGAGGCGATGTTGACCACCTTGCCCACCAGGTCGGAGTTCACCCGCTGCACGAAGTCGTCCAGGTTGACGTCGACGTCGTCGGTGTTGGGCACCAGCTTGGTGGCGAAGTAGTAGCGCAGGTACTCCGGGTCGAGGTGATCGAGGTAGGTGGCGGCGTTGATGAAGGTGCCGCGCGACTTCGACATGCGCGTGCCGCCCACGGTGATAAAGCCGTGCGTGTGCACCTTGGTCGGCGTGCGGAAGTCGGCGCCGGACAGCACCGACGGCCAGAACAGGGCGTGGAAGTTGATGATGTCCTTGCCGATGAAGTGGTGCACCTCGGCGCTGCTGCCGGGATCCCAGAAGTCCTCGAAGGTGAGACCGTCGGTGCGGTCGCAGTAGTTGCGGAAGCTGGCGATGTAGCCGATCGGCGCGTCCATCCAGACGTAGAAGTACTTGCCCTCGGTGTCCGGGATGCGGAACCCGAAGTAGGGGGCGTCGCGGCTGATGTCCCACGGCTTGAGGCCGTCGCCGAGCCACTCGGCGAGCTTGTTGGTCACCTCCGGCTGCACGGCGTCGGTGGCGGTCCACTCCTTCAGGTAGTCGGTGAACTGCGGCAGGTCGAAGAAGTAGTGCAGCGACTCCTTGCGCACCGGTGCGGCGTCGGACAGCAGCGAGCGCGGCTCGCCGAGCTCGGTGGCGTCGTAGGTGGCGCCGCAGGCGTCGCAGTTGTCGCCCGGCTGCTCGGCGGCGCCACAGCGCGGGCAGATGCCGCGCACGTGGCGGTCGGCCAGGAACAGGCCGCGCTCGGGGTCGTAGAGCTGCTCCACCTCGCCGGTGAAGATCATGCCCTTGGCGGCGAGGCGGCGGTAGATCAGCGTCGCGTAGTGCTCGTTCTCCGGCGAGTGGGTGCTGTAGTAGTTGTCGTGGCTGATGTGGAAGCGCCGGAAGTCGTCGGCATGGGCGGCGCGCAGCGGCTCGATCAGCTCCTCCGACGTGGTGCCGGTCTGCTCGGCGAGCAGCATGGTGGCGGTACCGTGCGCGTCGTCCGCGCACACGTAGATGCACTCGTTGCCGGCCATGCGCTGGTAACGCACCCAGATGTCAGTCTGGATGTGCTCGAACAGGTGGCCGAGATGGATCGCGCCATTGGCATACGGCAGCGCGCTGGTAACGAGTATTCGACGCATGGTAGTGCGCAAGATAACAGCACCGAGCGGCCTGGAGGAAGAGACGGGGACTTGCCTGCGCGGACGCGCGGACGACGAGCGACGACGAGCAGACAAGTGGCGCTACCCTCCCCAATCAATGTATGCTGCGATTAACGGGTCAATCGGGTGATGACGGCATGAGTGGCGACACTATCGCGATGCTGGGCGTCGGCGTAACGCTGTTGGCTGCAATCCTGACATTCGGCTTCGCGTTGCTCGGCGCACACCGCGCCACGCAGGCTACCCTGAACCAACGCATGGACCGGATGGATCAGCGCGTGGACCGGATGGATCAGCGCATGGACCGGATGGAACAGCGCATGGACCGGATGGAACAGCGCATGGACCGGATGGAACAGCGCTTCGACCGCGTGGAGGCGACCTTGGACGGCCTCAGGCGGGACGTGACGGATATCGACCGCCGCCTGTCGCGCATCGAAGGAGCCGTGTTGGGGCCGTGGCGTCCGGAGCCGCCCACCGAGCCGCCGCCGGCACGGGAAGCGCGCCAGGAGCCGGTGCCGGCCTCCGGCACCGCCGGCCCCCGGCAATAGGACACCAGGGGAGCACGAACGTCAGCGAACGACACCGCCGCCGAACCGGCATCCGCAACCCGCACAACACTCGCGGAGGCAGGCGGAGGCGGGTCGGAGGAGGGTTAGGTTATTGACAGTACGGCGGCGCGTCCGTACCTTGTCGGGGCTCATCCTGCCCGGATGGTGAAATTGGTAGACACGCTAGGTTCAGGGTCTAGTGGCCTTACGGCTGTGGAGGTTCGAGTCCTCTTCCGGGCATCCCCGCCGCCCAGCGCCCGACGCCGCGCATCACGTTCCTCCCCAGATCGTCTTCCCGATGCCGGCTGCCGGTACCGTGCTCACGGCATCCACGCTCATGCCGATCCGCGCTCGGCCGCTTCAGCCGCGGCGGCGTGGAATCGTTCCAGCAGGCGGACGTGGGACTCCACGTCCGGCAGGCCGAGGCGCATCGTGTCGATGCTCAGGTGGGTGCCGCCGATCTCTCGCCACGCCCGCACGCGGTCGGCCCAACCACTCTCCAGACGGGGGTCGGCCGCCATGCGCCCGTTGAGGCCGATTTCGGCGGGGTCGCGGCCGTACTCGCACGCGTAGCCCTGCATGCGGGCCAGCAACGCACGGCCTTCGGCGTCGGGCTGGAACTGCGGCATCCAGCCGTCCGCCAGGCGGGCGATGCGGCGCAGCACGCGCTCCTCACCGCCGCCGAACCAGAGCGGAATCGGGCGCTGCACCGGCAGCGGCTCGATGCCGGCGTCGGTGACCCGGTGCCACTTCCCGTCGAAGGTTACCGCGCGCTCGGTCCACAGCGCGCGCAGCAGGGCGACCTGCTCCTCGCAGCGGCGGCCGCGGTTGTGGAAGTCGGTGCCGAGCGCCTCGTACTCCACGGCGTTCCAGCCGATGCCGATGCCGAGCCGCAGCCGCCCGCCGCACAGCACGTCGAGCGCCGCCGCCTGCTTGGCTACCAGCACGGTCTGGCGCTGCGGGAGGATCACGATGCCGGTGGCGAACTCGATGCGCTCGGTGAGTCCGGCCAGGAAGCCGAACAGCACGAACGGCTCGTGGAACACCGAGTCGATGTCGTACGGCCCTCGCCAACCCGGCCGGCTGGCGGTGTTGGCGCCCACCACGTGCTCGTAGGCCAGGATGTGGTGGTAGCCGATCTGCTCCACCGCCTGCCCGTAGGCGCGCACCGCGCCCGGGTCGGCGCCCATCTCGATCTGCGGAAACACGACTCCCAGTTTCAACGGCTCATCTCCTTTCCCTGCCGACGGCAAGCTTACGTCAGGCGCGCCGCCCGCGTCACGGCCACACCAGGCGGCCGTCTTCGTACGCCGCCTCCAGGAACTGCGTGGTGAACGCCTGCTCCACGTCCACCTCGCGCGCCAGCGCCTGGTAACGCGCCAGCAGGTCGTGGAACTCCCGCCACTGCTGCAGCGTCATCCAACCGAGCCCGTGCTCGTCCGTCACCGCCGACACCGCGTCCGCCTGCTCCGCCTCCAGCATGAACCGCATGTGGTCCCGGTCCTCCTTGTCGGCGTAACGCAACACGATGTCCAGCGTCTCCTCCGGGTGGGCGAAGGAGAACTCCAGCCCCTTCAGCGCGGCCTTCAGGAAGCGCGCGATCAGCTCCGGCTCGGCGGCGATCAGCTCTTCGCGCGTGATGTAGGTCAGGCCGAGCGCCGGCACGCCGTAGGCCGACGGATCGAACTGCACCACGTCGAAACCGAGGCCGCGAATGGTGTCGGGCTCGTTCGACTTGAACACCGCCAGCACGTCCACCTTGCCCTGCACCAGGATGCGGGGGTCGAAGCCGACCCGCACCTCCTGCACCTGGGTGCGGTCGACGCCGGCGGCGTCCGCGATGGCCAGGTACTCGGGCGGCAGGCTGATGCGGTAGCCGACCGTCCTGCCTTCCCAATCTCGCGGGCTGTCGATGCCGGAGTCGGCGAGGGCGATGAAGGTTTGCTGTCCGCGCTGCCCGAACAGCGCGATCGCCCGGATCGGGACGCCTGGATCGGCACGGCGCTTCAGCACCGAGCCGGCGGCGGCGGTGGTGATGTCTACGTCTCCGGACAAGAGCAGTTGCAGATGCTGGCCGGTGGAGTGATGGATGGTCACGTCCAGCCCCTGCTCCGCGAAGTAGCCTTGCTCCTGGGCCACGTAGGCGGCCACGAACGGCAGGTTGGCCTGCGGCTTGAAGCCCGCCATGAAGGTCACCGGCCGCGGCAGCGGCGTTATCTCCACTTCGCCGGAGGCGTGAGCGGCGTGCATGGGCGCCGCCAACAGCAGCAGGGCCACCCACAGCCGCCAGGCGTGCTGCCACCGCGCCGCCGGTCCCGGGCTCACCGGGTCGCTCCCGGAACCGGCAGGCCTGGTCGCCCCGAGCCGCCGATAGCCGGGCGCACCGATGCCCGGCGTTCGCCGCACGGCGGCGCGGGTCGAGCCGGCCGACAGGCCGGACGTCACACGATGAGAGTCGATTCGTGCCAAAACAGTATCCTCCGTTCCAGTGCCGAGACGGCCAGGCTCAGGCCGATGCCCATCACCGCCAGCGTAAAGATCGCCCCGAACAGGGTCGGGGTGTCGAGATTGGCATGGGCGACGATGATCACCGCCCCCAGTCCGCGGTCGGCGCTGAACCACTCGCCCACCACCGCGCCGATCACGGACAGCGGGATCGACACCCGGAACGCCGCGAACAGGTAGGGCATGGCGCTCGGCACGCGCAGGGTGAAGAACACCTCGCGCCGCGACGCCGCCACCGAGCGCAGGAAGTCGAGCGCCCCCTGGTTGACGGCGCGCAGGCCGGTCACGCCATTCACCAGCGCGGGGAAGAAGGTGATCAGCGCCGCGATCAGGACCTTGGGCATCACCCCGAACCCGAACCAGATTACGAACAACGGCGCCACCGCCACGATCGGCGTCACCTTGACCAGCACCGCCAGCGGCAGCAAAGCGCGTTCCAGGACCAGCGAGTGGGCCATCGCGGTGGCGGCGGCCAGCGCCACGCCAGTGCCGAGCAGGAAGCCGCCGAGCGCCTCCGCCAGGGTGATCGCGCCCTGCCCGAGGAAGTAGCCGGGCGCCACGCCCATGCGCACCGCCACGGCCGAGGGCGCCGGCACCAGGTAGACCGGGGTTCCGGCCAGCGCGATCCACGCCTCCCACACCACGCCCACCACCAGCAGGCTGAGCACGGTCGGCAGCAGCGCCGCCGCGGGCTGCGCCGGCGGGCGCGGCCAGGCAGCCCGCATCAGGCCGCCTCCGCCATCACCAGGTCGTGCACCCGGCGGAAGGCAGCGCTGAACTCGGGCGTGTGCTCGATGCCCGCCACCCGCGGGCGCCGCAGCTCGATCGGCAGCACGGCGCGCAGGCGGCCGGGGCGCGCCGACAGCACCGCCACGCGGTCGGACAGCA
This sequence comes from Spirochaetaceae bacterium, assembly GCA_028821475.1. Taxonomy (GTDB): domain Bacteria; phylum Spirochaetota; class Spirochaetia; order SZUA-6; family Bin103; genus Bin103. Next base: position 11,717 of record JAPPGB010000056.1, on the reverse strand, counting down.
GCACCGCGTCGACGATGCTGTGCGTCACGAACAGCACGGTCTTGCGCGCCGCGTCCCAGATGCGCAGCAGCTCGAAGCGCATGTGCTCGCGGGTGATCTCGTCCAGCGACGCAAACGGCTCGTCCATCAGCAGCAGCGCCGGGTCGAGCGCCAGCGCGCGCGCCAGGCCGACCCGCTGTTGCATGCCACGCGACAGTTGCCCCGGGTAGTAGCCGGCGAACTCGGCGAGCCGCACCAGGTCGAGCAGTTCCTCGGGCGGCGCGGCGCCGGGACGCCGCACCGCCCGATTCACCGTCAGCGGCAGGCGCACGTTGTCCAGCACCGTGCGCCAGGGCAGCAGCGCGGGCTCCTGGAACACGCAGCCGATCAGCTTGAGCCGCTGCGCCTCCGCCGCGGTCCGGCCGCCGATGCGCACCGTGCCCGAGGTGGGCTCGGCGAGTCCGCCCACGATCCGCAGCAGGGTGGTCTTGCCGCAGCCGCTCGGGCCGAGCACCGAAAGGAACTCTCCGGGCTGAATGTCGACCGTGATGCCCCGCAGCGCCTCCAGGCCGCCCGGCGCCGAGGTACGCCGGTGGCGTTCGTGCCGGACGCTCCCCCGCTCGCGGCGGTTGCGAGTGCCGCGACGCCCGTCCGGAATCGCCGCCGGCCGCGCCGTTTCGGAGTGCGGCAGGGTGGCAGCCACACGGCGGCGGCGGCCCGGCGGGCGATCGGAGCGAGCCGTTGCGGCTTGGACCAGCGCGGGCGCGTCGCGGGACACGGCGGCCGGAGGTGCCGGGAACATCTTGCTGACGTTGGCTATCGAGACCGAGGCGTACACAGGTAACTGGCCGCCCGCCACTGGACGGAGCGGTCAGTCGATATCAGAATGCAACCAAGTAGCTAATGTCAACTCACCCCGACACTGACATCGGCGGTGGCCACACCCGTGATCAGGGGCTGACTCCCGTGGCGCGGGCGCTGGAGATCGTCGGCGACCGCTGGACGGTGCTGATCCTGCTGGAACTGCTGCGCGGCATCCTGCGCTTCGCCGAGTTGCGCCGGCGCGTGTCCGGGATCGCCCCAAACATCCTCTCGCACCGCCTCAAGCGCCTGGAACGGCACGGCATCGTGGAGCGCCGTTTCTACAGCCGGCACCCGCCACGCGCCGAGTACACCCTGACCCGGCGCGGGCACGAGTTGGGCGTGGTGGCGGGCGCGCTCGCGGTGTGGGGCCGCAAGCATCTGTCCGACCAGGGCGCGCTGGTGCACGAGGCTTGCGGAACGCCGATCCGGGTGCGCTACTTCTGCCCGGCCTGCGACAGCGCCGTGCCGGGCGCCGGCGTACGCCTGGTGGCGGGATCGAAGCTGGCCGAGTGAGGCATCGCCGGCGGCTGGAACCGCACCTTGGCCAGGTACACGCTGGTCCGGAGGTGGGCCCGGATTGCGACCTTCATGCTGGTCAGGTAGTCGTCCGAGGAATAGTAGCTCAACCACAGCAGGTCGTCGTGCCACACCATGCCGGCATAGCTGGTGTCACCGCCGGAGGGCAGCGTCAGGAACTCCGTCAACGCAGCGGATTCGAGATCGAGCCAGCACAGCGCGGTACGCTGCCGGGGCTCGTACAGGCGTACCGCAGCGATCGTGCGTCCGTCCGGGAGGCGCAGCAAGGCGGGACCGCCGATGCGCACGCCCAGATCGGTCCACGTCCAGGTGTCGTACGGCGGAGCCGCTCTCCCCAGCAGGGCGTTGCCGCCGTCACAGCGCGTCAGGCTCACGCACGTCGCATCGTCGAGGAACAGAAGGTCCGACTCATTGCACGGGCAGGTGCCGACGCGCGGCTCGCCGTGTGCCCGATACTCGACACCGTCGGTGCTCCGGTAGAACTGGAGCAGGTGATCCTTGGGTTCGTGACGCCCGAAGCTGTATGCGACGCCGCGGTGCCAGACCGCGCGCCACAGCCAGCTTCCGCGCGGGCCGACCAGGTGATGTGTCCCCCAGTCGCAACCATCCTCCGACAGCCACATCATCGACTGGCACACCGGCTTGAATGCGGCCGCGTTCAGCATCAGCCGGTTGTCGGGCGTGATCGACAGTTGCGGGTCGCGCAGGTCCTGATACGTCTGCGGGCAGGGTATCGACGCTACCGAGCTCCACGCCTGCCCGTCGTGGGACGAGATGACGCGCAGGGCACCGTCGGGCGACAGATGCCCCGATCCCTCCCGGAACGCGCACCACCAGCGCCCGCGGAACCGGATGAGGTCGGTGAAGGAGTTGTACGCGGCCCGGTTCCAGATCTTGTGCACCTCGAGTCGTTCAATCATCCGTTCGACCTCCCTGCGCCCCCATACAGGTTGCCCATACAGGTTACACTGTCCGGCGATGGCAAGCGTGTTCACTCGTATCATCGCCGGCGAGTTGCCGGCCCACTTCGTCAGGAAGGACGAATCGTGCGTCGCCTTCATGGCGCGGGAACCGCTGCGCCCCGGTCATACCCTGGTGGTGCCGCGGGTCGAGGTGAATCACTGGATCGACCTCGACGACGGCGCCGTGGCGGCGCTGATGCGGGTGGCGCGCATCGTGGCCCGTGCGCAGCAGGCGGTGTACCGGCCCACCAAGGTGGGGCTGCTGATCGCCGGGCTGGAGGTGCCGCACGTGCATATCCACGTGAGCCCGATCGACGGCATGCACGACATGGACTTCGCGAACGTCACTCCCTTCCCCGGTGACGACGCGCTGGCCGCCGAGGCGGCGCGCATCCGCGCCGCCCTGCCGCAATGAGCGCCGTGGACAACCTGACCGCGCCGGCCGGCGGGCGGGCCGGCACAGGGACAAGCGGGAACGGCGGCTCACCGGCGCCGGCCGGCAGGGACACGCGCACCGGCGGGCACGGTGACCCCGGCACGCCTGCTGCCACGCACACCGCTGCCCGCGGTTCGCTTGCCGGAACCGAATCTCCGCGCCGGGAGACCATCGCGATACTCGGCGGCACCGGCGACCTGGGCACCGGCCTGGCCGGGCGCTGGTCGCGCGCCGGCTACCGCGTGGTGATCGGCTCGCGCACGCTGGCAAAGGCAGAGGCGGCACTGGCCGCGCTACGCGCCCGCCATCCCGACACCACCGCCCGCGCGGCCACCAACGCGGCCGCCGCCGAGGCCGCCGACATCGTGGTGCTCACCGTGCCGTCCGCGCACCAGGTCGCCACTCTGGCCGGCGTGCAGGCGAGTCTGACCGGCAAGATCGTGATCGACGTCACGGTTCCCCTCGTGCCGCCGAAGGTGGGCACCGTGCAGCTTCCGGCCGAGGGATCCGCGGGCAAGCGCGCGCAGGAGTTTCTCGGCGACGGCGTCATGGTGGTGTCGGCGTTCCAGAACGTCGCGGCCCACCTGCTGCAGCAGGACGTGGAGATCGAGTGCGACGTGCTGGTGGCCGGCAACAAGAAGGCCGCGCGCGACCAGGTGATCGAGCTGGTGCGAGCTGCCGGCATGACCGGCTGGCACGCCGGCCCGATCGACAACGCCGCCGCCGCGGAGGCGCTGACCAGCGTGCTGATTCAGATCAACCGCCGCCACCCGATCAGCCACGCCGGTATCAAGCTGGTCGGCCAGGGATAAGCACCCGCCCCATGGATGAAACGCCCCTGACCGTCACTGGGCTGAGCGGCATTCCACTGGTGCAGGCGGGCGATGACCTCGCTGAGATCCTGGTGGCGGCGCTGGCCGCCGCGGACGTGGCGCCGATGGACGGCGACGTCCTCGTGGTCACCCAGAAGATCGTGTCCAAGGCTGAGGGCCGGCAGGTTGCGCTGGACCACGTCGAACCCTCGCCCGCCGCCATCGACCTGGCCGCCGAGACCGGCAAGGATCCGCGTCTCGTGCAGCTCATCCTCGACCAGTCCACCGAGGTGGTGCGCAAGGCCCCCGGCGTGCTGATCACCCGCAACCGGCTCGGCCTGGTATGCGCCAACGCCGGCATCGACCAGTCCAACCTCGATCACGGCGCATCGGCCACCGCCCTGCTGCTGCCGGCAGCGCCGGACGCCACCGCCGCGCGCCTGCGGCGCGCCATCGCCGATCGCACCGGCGCCCGCATCGGCGTGCTGATCAGCGACAGCAGCAACCGGCCCTGGCGGCTCGGCACCGTGGGCATCGCGATCGGCGCCGCCGGCCTCGCCGTGCTCGACGACCGCCGCGGCAGCCGCGACCTCTACGGCCGCGAGCTGCAGGCCACCCTGATCAACCGCGCCGACGCCATCGCCGCCGCCGCCGTCCTGGTCATGGGCGAATCCACCGAGCGCACCCCCGCCGCCCTGGTCCGGGGCCTGCCGCCGCCGGCCGGCGGCCCCGCGCAATCCGCCGCCCCCCACACCGCCGCGACGATCCCCCGCCCCCTCGAAACGGACCTGTTCCGCTGACGGCAGCCCTACCTCCACGAAAAACGTGCAACCGACCTTCCGCTCTCGCACCCACCTGTGAATTGGCATCGTAACGGACCCGATCGTATTCACTCGTTGACGCCCCTCAGACTATACGTCGAGCCAGGATCGGCTCCGGGTGGTTCCGCCCGAAGGCGTCATCGGGCAGCACGCGAATCTCGATCTTGCCAGAGCGCAGCCATTCGTAGAGATGCGTGAAGCGCGGCTTGGCCGCGTCACCCAACTGCTCGGGACGCGAGTCGCACCACGGCGATGCGGTCATAGCTTCCGGCGCCGGTAAGCCTGGAATTCAGAAAGCCTGAATTCAGCGGTTGGCGGCGCGACGAGTAGCGAGTGAGCATAGCCGATCTGTCAGGGAACCGCCTTGAACGTGAGGAACGCGTGGTGCAAATCGATCGGCGCAGCCGGAGGCGGTCGAGGATGCCGGCTGCTGCGCGCCCACGCTGCGACAACAACGGTACACGACGTGAGGCGTTCGGCGGCACGATCGTGTCGCGACAGGTAACGGTTGATACCATGGGCTACCGCACCAACGCTCCCTGACAGCACGTATCCGGCCATGAACGCGACCGTATGTCGGCCCGCGTATTTCGTGCTCGTGTAGCGGTCTATCCCTTCCACTACGTAGAGCCGACACAGTGCCGCGTCATTCGCGGCGACTCGCTTGCATTCGATTATTGCGTGCGGGTCGTGGTCATCGTGTGTCTCACGAATCTCCTGGAAGAAGATCGGAATGTCGGTTCGCCCATCGGGCCTCGTGGCTGCCGGGCTCGAGCGGGACTCGGTTCCGGGGAGAACTGTCATCCTCTTGCACCAGATCGCAGTGCGTTCTGACAATATCCTTCGCATTCCTTCGCGAAGGCACTCCGTGATCTCCACTTCACCGGATTGAGGGTCTACCTCGCTGATCTCCCGGGCACGGCGCCAACCGGCCTCAATCGTCGACATGGTCGCGACTCTGCGCTCAGCCCCGATGTCGATAAACCGGGCGCCGACATCCTGGGGCCGCGCGCCAAAGTTCACGGCGCACGGTCGGCGCGAACGCTGGCACTTACGACCCCATCCGCGTCTTCGAGCGCCTGAACGCGCAACCAGTTGCGGCGTGCAGCGGGTTTGATAATCGAAACTTCGTCCGCTGCGTGGACGCGTAGGTCACGGAGTCCAACGAGTTCTTCCGTGATCCGCACGCCGGTCCGCGCGCCGATGCCGGCCAGAACCGTGCTCAGTGTGCCTTCCGGCGTGATAACATGCACATCGCGGGAAGGACCGGGAGTCTCCTCTAGCACGAAGCGGATTAGACGGAGGGGTGCGTCATCCGGCAGACGATAGATCTCAGCCCGCATCCGCCTCCGATTCGACGCGCCCAACCAAGCGTCCATCGTCGCAAGGAACGCACGAGCGTACGCCTGAAGGTCAGGTAGGTTGGCCGGCGCGACCGATCTCAGCCGGCCCTCCTGCCACTGCCAGCTTGCTCGAAACAGTCCGTCCCTCACAACGAGGCGATCCTCGTCGTCCAACCCATACAGGTCGAATACCGCTTCGTCGAGTGACTTCCAGTCACGTTCCTCTGACGTGCGGCCATGAAAGGCACGCGCAAGCTCCACCACATGCTTCCCGATCTCGGACTCCAAAGACTGCTCAAGATCAGGCGCCGGCAAGGCGAGGATGTCCGCGCACTGTACACGTCGCAACCAAAGACCGAAGGCCGCACCAGTCATTAGAAAGAACCAGGACGCGAGTGCCGAACCAAGGATTCCGGCAAGCAGGTACGCTGTCTCGGCTTGCGAATCGGCGAATGACACCCCGAAATAGGCATCCGAAAACACCGTGTCCTCCTCCGTGACCGCTACCACTGGACGTGGGTTTCCTTGCAGCATGAACTCCTTGATGAGAACGATTGGAGCGCGATAGACTGTAGGTTTTCGCGGACGTTCTGCTCGAACATGATTGAACGCTGGTAGATCGTCGCCCATCGTGAAGTGTCTTACTGCCCCGGGTCCGGCAAACGGCAGTCCATCGAGAAATGTCGCATCGCGCGAACGATTGCCAAACTTCAAGCCGGTGTGCATTCCCGTACCGAGGATGGCGAGCCCTCTTTCCAGCGGCAGTTGTTTGTCCCACAGATCGTCGAGCAAGAGCAAATCATGGTGATGGCCGACGAACGCTGCCTTGAACAACCCGGCATTGCGCTTCCAACTGGCTAATGGAAGTGTCGTTACGTTGTCGAGCGCAGTCTCGATAGCATGGCTTCGCTCTCCGGCTGGCGACCAGCGAGCCTGTGCCAGGGTCATGCGATCCGCCCGTTGCTCACTGAGGCGCGCGAGCAGCAGAATGGCCGGCATATCGGCTCTTCGAAATAGCCACTTCGAGAGATCCGCCAAGTTGAGCAGCGTCACCGGTCCAAGAGACTCGACCAGACGTTGTGCGGCGGCCAGACCCGTCGCACTCCGGCTGAAGAATGGCGTCGCGCTCAGGATTACGCCGAACCTGGTTCGTTCATGGGCAAACTGCATGGCGCGTGCAACGAAGTCGAGGCTCTCGCCACGAGGTGACCGAAGAGCGTCCGGACTGCGCACGCGACGGACGCCGGTCCCCGCGCGTCCGCGATAGCTCCACGGCGGATTGCCGACGATGATGTCGAACTTCCTCGTTCCAAAGTCCACGTCGAACGCGTCACTCACCAGGATCGTGTGGTCGACCAGAGGATCGAAGCGGAGGCCATCGAGCCGGTGCGGATGGGGGTCCAACTCCAACGCGGCCAAGTACAGGCTGAATGCTGCGATACGCGCCGCCTCGGGGCTGATGTCGACACCATGAATTTGCTCGTAGAGCGTTTTCCTGATGGCCGATCGAGTCGGCACAACGTCCCCGGACTTCAGATGCACCAAGCGCCGCAGCGCTTCGACCAGGAATACGCCGGAGCCGCAGGTGAGGTCGAGAACAATCTCGTTGCCCGTCAATCCCTCGCAGATCTCGTCCATCACCAAGGAGACCGCGGTTAACGGGGTGTAGTGGACATCCTTCCTTCGCGCGGCATCCGCTCGGGATCGACCGGACGAGTCGTTGGCAGCGGAGTGTACGAACTGCTCGTAGATGGCGCTAATCAGTTCGACCGGGATCACGTCGAATCGATAGGGAAAAAATAGGGATCTCTGCCCCGTCTCCATGTCCGTGCCCATGAGAAACTCCCTTACCAGGTCGAGGTGCCGAGGGTCGGGAACCGCCTCCGAAGACAGTGGAAACAGGTCCCCGTTGAACGTCTCCCGCAGCCAGTCGAACAACCGCTTGCTAGCTGGGCGATCACTTAACATGCCCGGTAGATCCTCGTGACCGCAGATGCGCTGCAAGCGGCTGCCGTCGACGATTTCGCGATCAATCAGATACTGAGCGAAGATGGAGCGGCCGATGAGTCTTTGCGTTTCGTCCCGGCTGAGACCCTCGTCGACCAACCTCCGTTCGAGGTGGTGAAGGTCACGCAGCAACTGCCCGTCAACACTGGTTCGTCGATTGACCTCCGGCGCCTGATGCCAGAATCCTCCGGTCTCCATCGCCAGGCGACCGGCGAACGCGTCGAGTCTTGCCAGTTCCGCCTCCGCCAGACCGAAGGGACGGAGTCGGTTCGCTCGCCACTCCGCCGGTGGTCGTGGGCGGCCGAAGCCGTTGTACAGCTCGATGCGCTCGGGCGACACCAGCCACAGCAGCGGGCAGTACCCCTGGTTCCACACCTCCTGGTGCCACTCCACAACCGGAACGGCTTCCGGCTCTTCGACGAACTTGAAGTACACCTTGAGATCGGAAGTGCCGGTCCATGGGTTGGTCTCGGTGCTGCTTCGCCACCAGGCATCAGGCGCGAACGAGGGCAGGCGGAGGTGATTGTCCGTTCCGGCGAGCCCGACGCTTGGCGCGGCAGGCACTCCGTTGCTTAGGTATCCAGTGCGTTCCAGTACGGTGCGCAAGAGCGTGGCGATCTCAGACATGATCGTTCTCGACGGCGCCGGCCACCAAGCGGGCCCTCGGCGAGCATGCCCGCTTCAGGGTCTGTGCGTTGGCCGCTCCGTGCTGCCTCACGGACCCATTCTGCCTACCTTACGGTCCCCGCTGTCAAGCGATTCTCCGCCGCCCTTTCGGTGTGCTATTGGCTTGCTATTGTCTTTATAGATATATGGATAATATCGCAGCGCGGGATAGCGTCTCGCGCCGGTCGAAGGCCTGCCGTCGGCGATCCGGCGCCGACGTCCGCCCCCACACCGCCGCATGATCCCCCCGCCCGTGGAATCCCTGCAACGGCGATCCCGCGACGACCGGGGGCGGGGCACCGGTGCACGTGATTGCCAGTGCGCCGGACGGGCGTCACATGCCCCAGACGGTGACCGGCGCCGCGCCGGTGCGGGCCCGCTCCTCACGGCGAAAGATCTTCTCCTCCCAGCTCCGCTCCGCGGCGCGGTCGAACACGATCAGGTGACCTGCCTCCGCCCCGCAGCGGTCCGTGTAGGCCCGCGTCTGTTCCAGCCCCTCCACGATGGTCCGCTCCAGGTCCCCGTGCCGCACCTTGCACTCCACCACCCAGCGCCGTTCGCGCCCGCCCTGCGGCCACACGATCAGCAGGTCGGTCCGGCCCCTCCCCAGCGCGTACTCCCGCTCGATCCGCCCGCCGCCGTTGACCACGCGCTGCAGGTGCGCCTGCAGCAGCAACTGCGGCCCCGCCTCCTGGTACCGTTCGAAGCGTTGCACCCAGTGCTCGGAGTGGCGGGGGCGGCACGCAAGCCCCGCCCCTGCTCAGTGGTCGAAACTCTCGTTGAGCTCTCCCAGACTGCGCTGCAGATCGTCTATCCCCTCGTGGGTAATGCCGAGCCGTTCCTCTATGGCACCGATCCGGTAGTCGGTGAACGCGGCGAAGATGGCCCGCAACGCGATGCGCCGTGCCGTTGGGTCCTTCAGTTCCTTCGCGGCCTCCGCCTTCCGGGTGAGTTCACTCAGTTCCATACTTCCTCCTGGTCCTTATCGTACTACCTGTCCAGAAGGAACGTGTCAACATGGCTGGGCCGTGGCTGCCGTGGCTCTCGCACGGGCGAGGAGGTCATCGGCGGTGGCGGGGAGGTCGAATCGGGGGTGCCAGCCCCAGTCGCGGCGGGCACTGGCGTCGGCGTAGACCGAGGGCTGCACGGACAGGATGCGGGTGGGCAGTTCGGCAGGCTCGAAGCGGTACCGGAAGCCGGGCACCAGTTGCGCGGCCGCCCGCGCGAGATCGCCGGCGCTGGCCGCGAACCCGTGCAGGTTGTAGACGCGGCGCGTCAGCGGCTCCTCGGGCGCTTCCACCAGCTTCAGGATGCCCAGGGTCACGTCGCGCACGTAGATCACCGATACCGCGACTTCCGGCGCCACCGGGAAGGTGAACGGCTCGCCGCGGGCGGCGGCGGCGAACACGTGCGAGGCGTAGGCGCTGACCGCGGCTGGAGGCGCGAACGGCGAGGCCACGACCGGCAGGCGCACGGAGCGGAAGTCGAGGCCGCGGCTCAGGGCGAAGCAGGCGCCCATCCGCTCCACCGCCACCTTGGTGGCGCCGTAGATGTTGTCCGGCCACTGCGGGTGGTCCTCCGGCAGCGGATCGGGCAGCGCCCCGCCGTAGGTTGCGGAGGTACTGGGAAAGAAGAACCGCCGCACGCCATGCTCCACCGCCAGCTCCAGGAGGGTTACCGCCGCGCTCGCGTTTACCTCCCAGGCACGCCGCGGATCGGCCGCTGACGACATCGACAAGAGCGACGCCATGTGCAGGATGCACTCCGGTTGCAACTCCGCGAGCAGGCGCGCCACGCTCCCGCGGTCGGTGATGTCGACCCGCCGCCAGTTGCGTTCCTGTCCCTCCGGAGCCGGCGCAAGGTCGATGCCGAACGCCTCCTTTCCCCTGCTCCCGAGTTCGTCCATGAGCTGGCGCGCCAGATTGCCTGCCGCGCCGGTGACCAGGTACCGCTGCATTTCGCGCCGGAGCATGCCACAGCGGCCCGCGCCGGTCACCCTCCGAAGTGCCCGTCGATGCGAGTACCCAAGGTATGCACGTACCGGAGGAGCCGTTGGAGTTCGACGGGTTCCTGGCGGTGGCGCCCCCCGGCCGTGTGCCAGCGCCGTACCCGGCATCGGTGACCCGGCGGGCCGCGGTTGGCTGCGCCCGTGCCGCCCGTGCCGCCCGTGCCGCCCGTGCCGCGGGACGGGTGACGCTCCCTGCATCCTCCCGGTACAGTCTGGCCATGGACGAACGAGTATCTCAGTACGTGCGCGAGGCTGAGTCGTACAAGCGCCGACTCGCCCGCCAGGCCGCCAACCTTGATGGCGGCCAACTGCAGTGGACCCCGCCCGGCATCGTCAACGGCATCGGCTGGCTGGTACGCCACTGCGCGGACGAGTTCTGGTTCTGTTTCGGACAGCTCTCGGGCGCGCGCGTGCCGGTCAACCTGAACGGCTCCGGCTTTCCGGTGCCCGCCGAAGGATTCCGGCCCGCAACCGGGCGCCCCTACCGCTGGGGCTTCCTGACCTTCGACTTCGACCGCGCCGCCGCCGGCCCGGGGCCCACCGGTGCCGACCACGTCGCCTACCTCAACCGTGCCTGGCACGCGTTGCGCGGGTTCGTGGTGGATCACCACAACCAGTGGGCCGACAAGCGCTACTACAACTGGAACGACCGCGAGTGCTCCGGCTGGTGGTTCCTGGACCACTTCCTGCTCGACACCGCCGCCCACACCGGCCAGGCCACGTACCTGCGCCGGCTGCTGAACGCGCGCATCTGACCCAGGCCCATCGTGCCTGGTCCGAACAAGCCGGCAGGCGGGCGACGCTTGGGCAACCGTTCCGATCGTGTTGCAGGTCGCCGAGCGACCGCACGGCCGCACGTCGCGGCGACCACCGCAAGCGGCTTCCTGGTCGGCCATGCCGAGCGGCGTGAATACCACACCGGCTGCACCGCGATCCTGTGTCCGCCCGGCACCGTGGCGGGGGTGGACGTGCGCGGACCCGCTCCCGGCTCGCGGGAGACCGACCTGCTGGCGCCGGACAAGCCGATCGCCCGGCTGGACGCGCTGCTGTTCACCGGCGGCAGCGCGTTCGGCCTGGCCGCCGCGGACGGCGTGATGCGCTACCTGGCGGAGCACGGCGCGGGGCATCCGACACCCGTGAAGCCGATTCCGCTGGTCGCGGCGAGCGTGATCTACGACCTGCTGCTGTCCGGCGGCGCGGCGCACCCCGACGCGGAGCTGGGCTACGCGGCCTGCCGGGCGGCGCGCACGCTGCCGCTGCCGCCGGCCGCGCAGGGCAACGC
>JAPPGB010000055.1 GCA_028821475.1 Spirochaetaceae bacterium | reverse complement strand
GGACGCGCGCGCCCGGCGGACGCCGGCGCCGGCTCGACGTAGCCGGCCACCGCCACGCCGGGCAGCGGCGCGAGCTGGACGCCGCGCAACCGGCCGGGGCTGATGCCGGTGTCCGGACGCAGCCCGGTACGCTCGCCGTACACCCTTGTCCCGGCATCGTGGCCGAGTGGACGCGCCAGCTCCCGCCACGCGCCCGCAAGGCGTACCGGTCCGACCAGCGCACCGCCCAGTTCCAATCCGGAAGCGATCAGCAGCGGACGACCGCCGCCGGGTGCGACGGCGGCAACCAGGCGGGCGCGCCCCCAGCTTCCCTCGTACACGAGCCGGGTGCGCGCGGCGGATCCGGAGGCTGCGACCTCGACGCGCGAAGTCACCGACACGGCGCCGGGCGCCGCCGATTCGGCCGCGGGGTGTGCGCCGGCGATCACCATCAGAATCAAGACCCCGGCGCCTCGGCGGCGCGGCGGGCGAGAAGTGCCGCGAACTGTCATAGCGGCCGGGATAGAGCAACATCGGTGCCATGCACGACCCGCGGGCGGGGCCGAGAGTGCTCCGTCCCGATCGCGCTTTACGTTCGTTTACGCATTCTGCTCTGACCGCGCGGGGTTCCCGCCGGGCGCCGCGAACGCTGCCACACTGGCGGCGATGGTCACCTGGGCGTGTTCTCCCATCCGGGCGCCCGGCGTGTGCTGGAGCGGCAAAGAGTGTGACACACCGGCTGTCGTGGTCAGGTGCGCATGTTCCCCCGTCCGGGCGATCCGGGCGCGGGGCGTAAGACGGGGCCGCGAGAGTGTGGCACACTGGCGGTCATGGCAACCCTGCTCGACGGTCGCCTGGTGGTGTCGCAAGGCGACATCACCAGGTTCAGCGGCGCTTCCCCGAGCGCCATCGTCAACGCTGCCAACAGTTCCCTGCTCGGCGGCGGCGGCGTTGACGGCGCCATTCATCGCCGCGGCGGCAAGCGGATTCTCGACGAGTGCAGGGAGATTCGCCGCTCGCGCTACCGTGACGGGCTGCCCACCGGCGAGGCGGTGATCACCGGCGCCGGCCGGCTCGCGGTCGACTACGTGGTCCACACCGTCGGGCCGGTGTGGAACGGCGGCGTCGGTGGGGAGCCGGAGCTGCTGCGCTCCGCGTACCGCAACAGCATGCTTCTGGCGGCGCAGCATGGTGTGCGGGAGATGGCGTTTCCGGCCATCTCTACCGGGGTGTACGGCTACCCCCCGGCGCTCGCCGCGCGCGAAGTGCTCGCCGCCGTCGGGCACGCGCTGGCGAACCGCCCGCTGCCGGAGCGCGTGCACCTGCTGTTCTTCAGCGCGGCGGACCAGGCCGCCTTCCTGGACGCCGTACGGACCGCATGACCGCGCCGGCCGGCGCCGGAGGCGGTGGCACGGATGGCGAACGCGCCGGCGGCGCGATCCTGAACTGGCGCGAGATCGACGCCGTGCTGGCCGAACTCGACCTCGCCGGCTGCTTCATCCGCGACGTGCGCCAGCCGGCCCATCACCGGCTGGTGTTCGAACTGTACGCACCGCGGCAGGGGCGGACCTGGATGCTGGCGGCGTTGGGCGGACCGTACGTCCGCCTGCACCGGCTGGCGCAGCGGCCGCACCAGCTTGGCGACCCACAGCGCTTCGTCGCGTTCATGCGGGCGCACGTGCGGTCGGCGCGGATTCGGGCCGCGTCCCAGGTGGCCGGCGAGCGGATCGTCAAGCTGGAGGTGGCGCGCGGCGACCGCGAGCTGTTGATCTGGATCCGGCTGTGGGCGAATGCCGCCAACTGCATCGTCACCGACACCGGCGGCGCCATCCTCGACGCCCTGTTCCGCCGGCCGCGGCGTGGCGAGATCAGCGGCGGCGTATTTCATCCGGAGCGCGACCTCGCTGCGCCGCCGGCGCGCGGCGACCGGCATCGAGCCCGCCCGGTGCGCGCGTTCGGGAATCCGGGCGAGTCCTACAACCTGCGCGTGGAGCGCCACTTCGCCGCCCTCGAAGCAGACGCCGAAGCGCAGCGCGCGGCCCGGATCGCGACCGCCGCGCGCGCCGCGGGCGAACGGCGCACGCGGCGCCTGATCGCGCGTCTGCGCCGCGAATGCGAAGCCGCCGGCAATCACGGACGGCTGCAGCAGTTGGGCAGCCTGCTACTCGCCAACCTGGCGCGCGTGCAGCCGGGCGCGCGCCAAGTCGTGGTAGATGACTATCACACCGGCGGCACGACCGCGATCGATCTGGCTCCGGACCGGTCGCCGGCCGACAACGCGCAGCGCTACTTCGAACGCGCCCGAAACGCGCGCCGCCGGCTGCAGGCCGCCCGCTCCCGGCTCGCGCAGGCGGAGCGGGAACTGGCCGCGGCGCAAGCCGCCGGTCCGGCTCACGCGCCGGCGGCGTCCGCCAGCGCTGCCTCGGGGCCGGCGGACCGGCCCGCGGCGG
>JAPPGB010000054.1 GCA_028821475.1 Spirochaetaceae bacterium | reverse complement strand
ATATTCCGACGAATTTTCCTTCACACCACGCGCCGCACTAGGCGAGGATCAGGGCTCATCGACGACGTGAGCAACCGATTGGCGTGAATTATAGCAGCACCCATCACCCTTGGGGGAAGTTTGAGTCACCGGCGTGCTTTCACTGTCTGGAGCACCATTGCGCCGACGTGGCGGCGTGCTTCCAGGCGTTGCTGGCTGATCCCGTCGTTCGGGCTCGGTTCGAACGGGCGGCCGGACAGCACCGCATCGATCAGGTGTCTGCTGCAAGGCTGGCCGTTCTGGCATTCCTGCACGACTTCGGCAAGCTCAACGCCGGATTTCAATTCAAGGTGTTCGACCGGGCCGAACTGCCGCCGGGACCGCCGCCCCGTGCCGGTCACGTCGAGCAAGCGCTACTGTGTTGTCAGCAAGAGGATATGTGCGAAGCGATCGGGCTTCACGCAATGTACGACACGTGGGGCGACGGGTTCCTACCGCTACTTCGTGCAAGTCTGGCTCACCACGGTCGTCCGGCAAAGACACGCCATCGGTCCGGCACCGGCCCGCCAGCGCTTTGGAAGCCGTACGCCGGCTACGACCCCCTTGCGGCAGCGAAGCGGTTCGGCGATCGAATTCGGCTCTGGTTTCCTGACTCCTTCGCCGACGGACCCCCGTTGCCTGAGTCGCCGGCGCTGGCTCACCTCTTGGCCGGAGCCGTGGCGCTTGCGGATCAGATCGGTTCGGACGAGGAACAGTTCCACTTTGTTCCGGAGCCGGACCCCAACTACATCGAGCAAGCACATCGACTTGCCAAGAGCGCGATCGAGGCGCGCCTGTTGCGCCGGCGAGATTGGCGCCGGCAATCACCAGCCGTCACCTTCGCCGACCTGTTCGATCATCCCGCGCCGCGTCCACTGCAGACGGCGGTGGCCGACGCCCCGCTTTCTTGGCCGTTGCTGGTGCTGGAAAGTGAGACCGGATCGGGAAAGACCGAAGCCGCCGCATTGCGGTTTAGTACGCTGTGGCGTGCCGGACTCGTAGACGGACTCTACTTCGCGGTTCCGACGCGCGCGGCAGCTAAGCAATTGCAGCGCCGACTGGACGCGTCACTACGCCGATTGTTCGCGCCTGAAACTCGCGCAGAAACCGTGCTCGCCATCCCAGGTTATCTCAAGGCCGGAACCGTCACTGCCCGCCGGGTCGGGAAGTTCGAGGTCGAGTGGGAGGACGAGCCAAGGGACGAATCGACTCGGCGCGCCCGCTGGTCCGCGGAGAGCTCTCGTCGTTTCTTGAATTCCGCTGCCGCAGTGGGGACGGTTGATCAAGTCCTGCTTGCCGCGCTCAAGGTGAAGTGGGCGCACTTGCGGGGTAGTGCGCTCTCACGCAGTCTGCTTGTAGTCGATGAGGCGCATGCCAGCGACGCGTACATGATGGAGTTGGTGGGAGCGCTCCTACGCGACCACTTGGCAGTGGGCGGCCATGCCTTGTTGATGTCGGCAACGCTTGGGTCGGCCGCTCGGGCAGCATTGACCGATCATCGCCCCCGGACCGAACGGACCGAACTTCCACCACTGGCCATCATGGAAGCGATTCCCTATCCAGCGCTAACGCTGGCTGGGCACGGGGCGGCGGAGACGCTTGGCCTCTCGGACAGCGGCCATTCCAAGGCGGTTGAGATGTGCACTGAACCATGCATCAGCGACGCCGACCGGATCGCCGAACTCGCTCTCGCGTCTGGACGGAAGGGGGGCAAGGTGCTCGTGGTTCGCAACACCGTCAGGGAGGCTCAGGCGGTGTTCCACGCCGTCGAGAACCAGGGCGGTAGCGCGTTGACGCTCCAGGCAGCCGACGGGCCAGCGCTCCATCACAGTCGCTTTGCGGCGGAGGATCGGCTCCTCCTGGATAGTGCCGTCGAACGAGCGCTCGGGAAGGGACGCGCCGACGGTGGAGTGGTCGTGATCGGTACGCAGACTCTGGAGCAGTCGCTCGACATCGATGCCGACGTGCTCATCTCCGACATCTGCCCGGTGGACGTACTCCTGCAACGCATCGGACGCCTGCACCGCCACCGCGAAGCGCAGCGCGCCGCAGCGTTCACTACGCCGCGCTGCACCGTGCTGATGCCAGAGGAAGGCTTGGTTGCTGGCCTCGCCGGCGAGCTCTTGCGTTACGGGCTCGGGGCTGCCAGCGATGGCGGAGGGATCTATCGCGACCTGCTCGGACTTGAGGCGGCTCACCGCCTAGTCGCTGAACACCCGATGTGGGAGGTACCGGCCATGAACCGCATGCTGGTGGAGCAGGCCACCCATGAGGAGGCGTTGCGCGCCTTGGCCGCCGAACTCGGCGGGCCATGGGTGGAACACGAACAACAGACTGTCGGCTTCGCCGCCGCCGAGCGCGGTATGGCCCGGAGGCACCTCCTTGATCGGAACACCCCATTCGACGAAGCCCTCGTGTTTCCGGACCTCGACGAAAAGGTACGTACGCGACTCGGCGATGATGGGCCGCGCATTGAGCTTGCTAGGCCTGAACCAGGGCCGTTTGGAGAGGCCGTCCGTACGTTCAATCTTCCCGCGCATTTCTTTCTGCGGCACGGCGGCGGGTTGCCGACCAAAGAAGAGATCGAGGCTGTCTACGTCGATCGTACATCGAAAGGGCTGGTCCTGAAGGTCGCCGGCCGCGTGTTCGAATATGACCGATGCGGAGTGCACGAAGCAGATGAGCCCGCGGCTTGACTCTGGATCCAATAGACCATAACTTGTGTAGGTCTGATAGATAGGGGCGATCAAGAGAGCAGGATGAAGAGAGTACTAACAGGGATCAAGTCACATCGGACCGAGAGTTTCGTCGACGAAGAAACGATCATCGGCAACCATGTGGTCCGCCGTGCGGAGCGCAGGTCATCCGAATGCCGTAGTTATACCGAGATTCGATTCGAGACCGGAACACTCAGCGATCCTCCGACTGACTCGGAGATTGACCCTTGTGGAGGGCAGATAGACAAGATTCGACGTACGACTCCCCGCCTTCGTGGGGACAGAACAGAGATGCGGGGTGTATAACCTCCTCGTCGATCCGCTGATCCGAGTGCAACTCGCGGATGGGAGCGCCGCGCACCTGTCCCTCCCAGACGTC
Source organism: Spirochaetaceae bacterium (assembly GCA_028821475.1). Lineage (GTDB taxonomy): Bacteria > Spirochaetota > Spirochaetia > SZUA-6 > Bin103 > Bin103. The sequence goes on along the minus strand of JAPPGB010000054.1, from coordinate 95,421 downwards.
TACTCCGCGTTGACCGCGGACCGAGTTGCTGCGTTCCCGGCCCTGCGCCCTCATCAACGCCACGCTCTTCACGCGTTCCTGTGCCAGTCGGGTGCGATCGCGCTCCACCGGGCAGGTTGGCGGGATCCTGTGGAGTCAGCCGACGAATGGCGGAGCCTGCTGCGAGGAACCACACCGGGGTTCGCGGATGATCAACCGTGGAGCCTTGTCGTCGACGAACCCGGCGAGCCGGCATTCATGCAATGCCCGGCACCACAGGGGCTCCAACACTATCGCGGCTGGAAGCGCTCACCGGATGACCTCGACCTCCTGGTGAGTGCGAAGAATCACGACATCAAGCAGACGACCGCTTTGCAAGCCGCGCCGGAAGACTGGCTGTTCGCGTTGATCGATCTGCAAACTATGGGCGGGTATCTGGGCGCCGGGAACTATCCGATCGCACGGATGAACGGAGGGTACTCCTCGCGTCCGTGTGTGGGCTTGGCGCCCGCCGTCGGCGGGCTCGGTGCGCATATCTGCTTCGATATCAAGCGGATGCTCGCCGGACGCGATGCACTACTGGACAACTATCCCGACTACTTTCGGCCCAATGCCGGCGTAGCGCTCACATGGCTGGAGCCATGGGATGGGACCGACTCACTGGCTCTCCGCGTCCTTGACCCGTACTTCATTGAAATCTGCCGTCGCATTCGGCTCTCGTCGAACCGTGGGAGCTTGGTGGCACGGACAGCGCCGTCGCGCGCACCGCGTGTTTACGCAAAGATGGCGGGCGGGGACATTGGCGATTTCTGGACACCGGTCCGTACCTCAGACAACAAGGGGCTGTCTCTGTCCTCTTCTGGCTTCCGGTATGATCGGCTAGCCAAGATCGCGTTCGATCGCACTACATTCCACCTCCCTCCGGCTATGCATGTGGACTCGAAGAGAGACGAGCGGTGGCGGTTGATCGCTCGCGGAGTGGCTGCCGGCCAAGGCAAGACCGACGGCTACCACGAGCGGACCGACATCGCTTTCGCCCCATCAACCGTCAGTGCGCTAGGCAGGACAGGTGAAAGCAACACGCTCGCAAAAGCCGCTCAGGCGCAATTGGAAGAAGTGGAGGACGTGATGAAGGCGCTACGTTTCGGAATAGCAGTAGCCGCCGGAGGCGGCAGGGATGCCAACGAACTGACAAGGGCGCACCGGATCCATGCCGGCCCGTATGCGCGACGTCTCGACGCTGAAGCGGACGCACGCTTCTTCTCCGCTCTGGAGGATCGTCATTCAGCCTCTATGTCTTCTGACGATCCAGCCGCGGTTCGAGGTTGCCGCGCTTCATTCGTGCGGTCCTTGATTCGCGTTGCCGAACGCCTACTCGACGAAGCAATCGAAACGGTACCGTGTCCTTCGATCCAGCGTCCACGAGCGCGAGCGCGGGCCGTAAGCGCGTTCTGGGGGCGGCTGCGCGGATCCCGGAGCGTATTCAGCGACCAACCAGAGATTTTTGATGCCGCCGAGGCAGACCATGACGCATGACGGAGACCACGGGCCGACTGCCGATGTGGACGGAAGTCTAACTCTAGGTCAGATCGTGGCGCGACTTGCGCGGGAGATTGCAGTACTTGATCCGGGATCTGCCGCAGCCCTACGCCGCGGGCCGCGGAACGGCGCGGGGGCGGCGGCATTCTGGAAGTTGCTCGCTACATACGGTTCGACTTTCGAAATGGAGGGGAATCGAGAGGAAGGCTGGGCCATGCTGATCCAGGCAATCGCGATCCTCACGCCGAAAGGCAGGCGCATCGAAGGCGATCACAACCTGTCGGTACACGATCCGCACACTCCCATGGGAGCCGCGGCGCACGACGCGGGAGTGTCCGAGGTACGTCTCGCCCGTCTGTTGACAGCTCCCCAGAAGATGCGCCGCACGCTCAGCGTGCGTCTGTGCCGGCGGCTTGCTGCGGCGGAGCAGCGCCGCTTCGACCTGAAGACACTCGCGAACTTCGTTCTGTCCGGCGACGACTTTGCTGGCCGCAGAATCGCTAAGGAATACTACCGCGCCCAGGCTCTAGCCGGGCGCCAACTGAATACTCAGGAGAACTGATCTGATGCCAGACGTCAACTTTCTGCAGATCCACAGCCTGCATGGCTACTCAGCCGCGTTGTTGAATCGCGACGACTCCGGGCTCGCCAAGCGCATGACCTACGGGGGAGCGATCCGAACGCGCATCTCGTCGCAGTGTCTCAAGCGCCATTGGCGAATAGCAGGGGGGCCGCACTCGCTCCACGCAATCGACGGTGCTACCGCCGGGGTGCGGTCGCGTGAAACGGTCACGCGACGAGTTATCGGTCCCCTCGCTGAGGCGGGTTACGATACGAAAGCCGTCGAAGCGATTGAAGCCGCGTTTCAAAGGGCGGTGTACGGGGAGAAAGGGGAAACCAGCCGGCAGCCGCTCTTGCTTGGTGAGCCGGAGATCCGATTCCTGGCGAACAAGGCCAGAGAAATCGCCGACGCTTCCGGTAGCGATGCCAAAGCGACCGAGAAGGCCGCCAAGGAGTGGGAAAAGGCTGCACGAGCGAACATGAAGGCGTTGCGCGAGAATTGCAGGCTTCCCGGTGGCATAGCCGCCGCGCTGTTCGGTCGCATGGTGACGTCCGATGTCGAAGCCAACCTCGACGCGCCGGTGCACGTGGCCCATGCATTCACCGTCCATGGTGAAGAGAGCGAAAGCGACTACTTCACGGTTGTTGATGACCTGCAGCGGGGAGAGGACGAACCGGGCGCTGACCACATCGGCGAAACCGAGCTGACGTCCGGCCTCTTCTACGGCTACGTTGTGCTCGACCGGAAGATGCTGCTCGACAACGTTGGCGGCGACGACCGGATGGCAGGTACGGTTGCCGAACACTTGGTACACCTCATCGCTACCGTCTCTCCGGGGGCGAAGCTAGGCTCGACCGCACCGTATGCCTATGCAAGTTGGGTTTTGATCGAAGCCGGTAACTGTCAGCCTCGAAGTCTCGCCGAGGCGTTCCGCGATCCGTGCCCGCCATCCGTCGAGGCGGCGCAACAACGGGCGTGCGCACACTTGGCCCAACTCGATGCTGCGTATGCGACCGGTGAGTCTCGGCGCGTGATGAGTTTGAGCGGATCCTCCATGCCGGGAGCAGAACTCCTTGCGCTCCCGGAACTATCTCAGTGGGCCGGTACTGCAATTAGTACCGGGACCGCGTAGTGCGCTGGATACACCTGCGGCTGCGTGCGCCACTCGCCTCGTTCGGAGGCGAGGCGATCGACGCACACGGCATCACTCGCGACTTTCCAAGCCAATCCATGCTGACGGGACTGATCGCGAACGCGCTCGGATGGCACCGCAGGTTGCGGGAACAGCATCAGCACTTGCAGAGCCGCATCGTGTACGCCGCGATTCGTGAGACGGAACCGGTACTCGGACGCACAACGGACTACCAAACGGCCCAACTGGCAAAGGACGACCGTGTTTGGACCACGGGTGGGGTACCGGCACAACGAGACGGTGGACCTGGCACCTATATCGGGGCGCACCAGCGGTGGCGCGACTATCACGCAGACCTGCGCATGTCCGTGGTGCTCCGACTTGATCGAGTGGAAGAGCAACCCACGCTCGCCGATTTGGAGGCCGCGTTCGTGCGCCCGGCTCGGCCATTGTTCCTCGGTCGTAAGTCGTGTTTGCCCGCCACCCCAATCTTTCAAGGTTGCGTTGATGCGGCGAACGCGCGCGCCGCACTAGCCGCAGTCGCTGCCAATACGTCCGGGACGCTCCGCGCACTCTGGCCGGCGACGGAGGGAACGTTCGATGCCGATCGGACATTCTACCAGACCGACGAGCGCAACTGGTTGACCGGCCTGCACGGCGGTGCTCGCGCGGTGTGTGAAGGCCGCGTCGTCACAGCGCCAACGGACGGTTGATCCGGTGTATCTGATCCACGCTCCAATAGACATGCGCGAATTCAATCGCTGGGCTGGCGAGCGTGGCCTGCTCCGACGCGGATCGTTCGATCCGGACTTTGCGCTGCACATCTTACTGGCGGCAATGTTCGGTAAACGCGCGCTCCAACCGTTCCGCTTGTTCTGGTCCGAGCGGCGGCGGGCCGCATCGCTTTATGCGTACGCTGATGTCGACCGAGGAGAACTGCTGAAAGTGGCCGCAGCGGTGGCTCCCCCTGACTGCCTTGCACCGCTCAATCCAATCGGGTTGCGTTCGAAGCCGATGCCAACTCTCTTCGACTCCGGGCGCCGGCTCGGGTTCGATCTCCGCGTACGCCCAGTACGTCGGTTGAGGCACGATCTACACGACACCCAGAACGGCCGCGTCATAGCGCAAGGACGAGAAGTTGACGCATTCCGGCTGGCCATACTGCAGCGTTTCCCTGACGGCTGGCGCGCGCACAGGGCGCACGCCAATCAGAATGGCATGCGCCGCGAGGCAGTCTACACCGCATGGCTGGCGGAGCGGCTGGAAGGCGCCGCAACCCTGGAAGAGTGCCGCCTTTCTTCATTCATCCGCAGCCGTACGGTACGCGGCGATGGCCCGGGTCCGGAGGGCCCTGACGCGACCTTGCAGGGCGTTTTCTCAGTGGACAGGCCGGAGGTTCTTTCGAGGCGGCTGAGAGGAGGCGTGGGCCGGCATCGAGCTTACGGTTACGGCATGCTCCTGTTACGTCCCCCGAAGCGGATCTGATCCCATCGGCCGCCGCCGGAAGTCCTTCATCGCAATCCGTTCGTGTGGCTCGGTGGCGTTGATGAGTGCTTCGGAGTGGGTGGTGGCGATGATCTGCGAGCCGTAACGGTCCGCCGCGCTTCTCAGTTCGCGGTAGGTGGCAACCTGCAGGGTTGGATGCAGGTGGGTGTCCGGGTTGTCCAGCAACAGCACGGCGCCGGGGCGGGTGTTGAGCAACGCCAGCAGCAGGAGCACCTGTTGGAAGCCGCCGCCCGCGCCCGTGATGTCCAGCCGCACTTGCGACCCATCTCTCACGTAGTCCGCGACAATGTCCGCGATGTCGGTTTCCGGGCGCAGCAGCCGATAGCCGAACAGCGTACCGATGGTCGCCTGCAGGGCGCCCCATGCGGGCTCGTTTAAGCAAGTGTCGGCGAGCAGGTTGCGTAGCACTTCTCCCGGCCGGCCAAGGCCGAGAGATTGCTCGACCTTTGGCGGCATCAGCAACGGTTCCGCCAGTCCAACTCCGGTCATCGGTGGAATGAAGACCGCGTCCAGATCGACTTCTCGCAACGTGTCGGCGGGTGCGTCACGCCGGGGGCGGACGTAGATCTGCTCCGTCGTGTCGGGGATGAACTCCATGGCCACCGACCAGCCGCTATCGTGGCACAGCTCGACCTCGATCGCTCCACGGTAACCGCGGTCGTGCCACAGCAGGTCGAAGCTGCGCAGCGGCACCGTGACGAGCGCCTGCCGGGCGATCGGCGCCCGCCGGTAGCCGTTGCGGCGCCCGAAGTCGCCAAGCTCGCGCCAGCGCCGCAAGGCGAGCGCCCAGGACGCGATCGCCTGCAGCAGCGTGGTCTTGCCGGCGTCGTTCGAGCCGGTCAGCACGGCGTGTCCGGGGAAACGGAATTCTGCGTCGCGAAAGCACTTGAAACCGCGGATGCGGACCGACCGAATCAAGACGCCGTCTTCTCGGACGGAGCGGAACGTATTCGGTCGGCCAGGTCCGGGGGTGGCCAGAACAAGTAGCTGCGCCGCCCGACGCGGCGGCGTTCGAGCAAACCGAGGTCGGCGAGCCGGAACAGGTCTGCGCGAGCGGTAGCGTAGGCCACGGTGTGACTGGTCATGTGCGACCGAATCGTGTATTCGGCGTTGGGGTGCCGGATCGCATGAGCAAGCAGCGCCAGTTGGCGATGGTTGAGGTTGGTCGACCTCTTCAGAGTCTCTTCGACCTGTCGCACCTGCTCGGTCTTCCTGGTGATGTACGACTCCACGTCGGCAATCGCGCGCAGGATTACACCGAGCTGGTGCTCGATGAAGTAGGTGAGATCGTTGTCGTCGGTCTCAGTGTGCAGGAACGATCTCGCGTATTGGCCCGGGGCTTTGGTGAGCACGTTGCTGATCGAGGCAAATTCGAACATCCAGTACTTGTGATGCAGCATCGCCCAGTAGAACAGCGCGCGCGCGGTGCGTCCGTTGCCGTCGGCGAACGGGTGATCATGAGCAAGCCAGAAGTGCAGGACGATGGCGTGGAGGACGGGGTGCAGGAACGAACCGTCGACCGGGCCACGGTTGGCGAACCTGACCATCTCCCGCATCCGGCCGGCCAGATCCTCGGCGGGTGGCGGGGAATGAAGCACAGTCTGATCGCGGGTGTCCCATACCAGTACTCGCTGGTCGGCGGGGCGCTGCACGCGCCCGGCATCGTCGGGGTCGTCGAGCGTGTCGGTGGTGATCATGGTATGGAGATCCATCACTGCGTCGTCCGTCAGGGATTTGTCCCGCAGTCGGCGGATCGCATCCATCGCCAGGTAGTTGTTGAGAATCATCTGTTCGCTTCGATCCCGCGGCCGCCGTCCGGCGCGGATCATTTCCGCCGCCACCGCACGCGTGGTCGACGCGCCTTCCAGTTGGCTGGAGGCGATCGCCTCCTCGATCAGGGAGTTGACGATGAACTGATTGCGCGTGTCGGTGTTGGCCACGCCGTGCGCCGCCGCGCCGATCCAGCCATGGCTTTGGCTGTCGATACGATGCAGCGCCTCGTGAACGCCGTCGGACAACAGGTAGACGAACGGGCGCCCGCCGGTATCCCGCAGGGGAAGCTCGCGATACAGCCCCGTGCGGGCAAGCTTGAGCGCCAGCCACCACTCTTCGGGGCTCTGCATGCCGGCGGGGACGGCGAGGTGCCGCAGTTTGTCCCAGTGCAGGTAACGGCCATCAACCGTGGGACCCAACCGCTGGCTGAACACCTTGTCGAGCCGGTCACGGTGGTCGACAAACAGCTCGGCCAGCGGCTTCGGCGTACGAGGCAGCTTCATAGCTATCAATTTAGAGAAAACTGATAATATTTGACAATACCTTGGCGGAACATATCAATATTCAAAATATTGATGATGACGAACACCCTCACGCCTGCACGTATCAATTCCCGAAAAACTGATAGTTCTTGATGGAATAGTATCAACCGCTATCAATCGCTGCTTGGCTCGCTGATCCGGGCGGCCGCGCGCGACGGCCAACCGTCAAGGTTCAGCCCTTGAAGCGGCGGGCGCGGGGGCGGGGGCCGCGGCGGCGGCCGGGGGTGGCGGTGCGCTGCGGCAGGGGGCGGCCGCGCAGGTGGCGCTGGTAGAGGCGGCAGGCGTGGTAGTAGGGCTCGGGGCTGGCGAAGCTGGACATCATGTCGGCGCGGTACAGCTCCAGCAGGTGCGGGAACAGGTGCGAGCTCATCAGTTCCTCGGCGTGCTCGGGGCGCACGCGTCCGAGGGCGGCCGGCATCATGTGGTTGCGCGACAGGAACGCCACCGCGTCGATCAGCTTCGGCGCGAAGCCGAGACGGCCGAGGAAGCGCCGCGCCACGCGGGCGCCGATGTCGGCATGGGCGTAGAACCGCTTGCCGTCCCGCGGCGTGGCCCGCGGCTTGCCGATGTCGTGCAGCAGCAGCCCGAGCGACAGCACCAGGTCGGGTGACTTGCGGTGCGCGAAGGTGGCCAGGGTGTGCTCCCACACGCCCCCCTCCGGGTGATGGTCCTTGGCGTGGTCCACCCGCGCCATCGCCGCCAGTTCCGGCCACCAGCTTGCCACGATGCCGGCGTCGTGCAGCAGGCGCAGCCCGTTGGCCGGCGCGCGGCTGGTGAGGATGCGCACCAGCAGGTGGCGCTGGTAGGGGGCGGGCGCCGGCGGCACCGGCGCATCGATCCAATCCGCATCCGGCTCGAAGGTGTAGTGGTAGCGGGAGACGAGCTGGGCGGCCTCGGCGACAACCTGCCACCACTCCAGGTCGGTTGCGCGGCCGACCAGCGCCGGCTTGCGCAGGTCGTAGTAGACCGCGGACGGGTCCAGGAACACGCCGCGCTGCGCATCGAAGCCAAGCTGCTGCACCGAGAACGGAAAACCCCTGGTGTCGGCGCCGTCGCTGCAGCGGATGCAGAGCCGCACCCCGCCATGCACGGCGACCGCGTCGGACATCGGTTCGCTGCCGAACTGCAGCTCGTCGAACAGCGGCGCGATCTCCACCACCGTGGCGTCGGCGGCCACGTACCGTACCGCCTCGCCGCCCGCGGCGGGCTGCCGGAAGTAGCGGTCGAGCGCGGAATAGCTGATGAGCCGGGCGGCGATCCCGGCGTCATCGAATGGCGCGACGGCAGCACCGCGGTCCGTGGCGGTTGGCGCGGGACGAGGCGCAGGATCGGTCGTCGACCGGACGGGATTCGCAACTGCCATGCCTGCCTGCTCCTTGTCCCTCGCCTGCGAGGGCGCCGTGCAGGTGTGGCGCAGCCGGGCCCTCGCAGCCATTATCGCCGATTCCGGCGTCCCCGGCCAGCCCTGTCCGGCGCCGCGTAGGCGCCGCGTTGGCGCCGGGTGCCGGCATCGGCAGCCACACTCATTTCCCACTTGCCACTGTACTATTGCAGTAGTACACTACGACAGAGGACACGGCCAACAACGACGAGGAGGAGAAAGATGGTAGATCTGCAACGAATCACGTTCGGATACCGCAGGGGGGAGCGGTTGTTCCACCGGCTCGACCTTGCGCTCACGCCCGGCAACGTCTACGGGCTGCTCGGCCGCAACGGTGCCGGCAAGACCACGCTGCTGCGGCTGATGGCGGGGCTGCTGTTCCCGAAGGAGGGCAGCGCCCGCGTGGCGGGCGAAGAGGTACGGCGCCGCACGCCGTCGTTCCTGCGCGAACTGTACTTCGTGCCGGAGGAGTTTCACACGCCGGCGCTGTCGCCGCTGGCGCTGTCCCGCCTGTACGGCGTGTTCTATCCCCGCTTCGACCATGCCGCCATGGCGGGCTACCTGGCCGACCTGGAGGTGGATGCGGAACGCAGCATGACCGCGATGTCCTACGGCCAGAAGAAGAAGGTGCTGCTCGCCTTCGCCGTGGCCACGCGCTGCCGGCTGCTTGTTCTGGACGAGCCCACCAACGGTCTCGACATCCCCGCCAAGGGCCAGTTCCGCCGCCTGCTCGCGGGCGCAGCGGCGGACGACCGGGTGATTGTCGTATCCACCCACCAGGTGCGCGACCTGGAGCACCTGATCGATCCGATCGTGATTCTGGAGCAGGGGCGGATCGTGTTTCAGCACTCGGTGGAAGAGATCTCGGGCGCCCTGGCGGTGCGCGATGCCGCCGCCCTGGGGCCGCCGGACGACGACACCGCCATCTACGTCGAGCCCGGCGCCGGCATCGGAGGCGCCGCCGCCGGCCGCGCCCAGGTGGCCGCCGCCGGCGGGGAGCCGCTGGCCGAGGCGGCCGTGGACCTGGAGTTGCTGTTCAACTCCGTAGTTGCCGATCACGGGCGCGTGCAGGCGGCGTTCGCCGGCGGCGCCGCCAGCCGGGCCGCGAATCAGGAGGCATAGGATGCACACCGACACGATCTTCTCGCCGACGCGCGCCTGGTACGCGCTGCGCGCCGACCTGGTGCAGCAGAGCCGGGCGGTTCTGACCGGGGCGGGCGCGGCGGCGGCGCTGATCCTGGCCCTGAACGTACTTACCGCGCGCGGCGCGGCGCCCGGCGCCGGCTTTCACGCGGCGCTCTTTCCGCTGGCCATGGCCGGAGGTTTTCTGTTCACCAGTACGCTGTTCACGGATCTGCACGACAAGCCGCGCGCCCACGCCTACCTGACGCTGCCGGTTTCGACCCTGGAACGCTGGACGGTGCGGCTGCTGCTGTCCACCGTCGGCTACGCCGCCGCGGCGCTGGCCGGCTTCTTCCTGGTGACCCTGCTGGGCGCCGGCATCAGCGAACTCGTCTGGGGCCGCTCGCACGGCGTCTTTGCACCCGGCGCCGACACCTGGCGTGGCGTGCTCGGGTACCTCGTGACCAGTTCGCTGTTCCTGTTCGGGGCGGTCTACTTCCGCCGCTGGCACGCGTTCAAGGTGGTCCTGGCAACGGCCGGGTTGGCATTGGCGGCGGTCCTACTCGCCGCCGGCCTGGCCTGGCTCCTGGTCCCCGAACTGATCGCCATGCTCGGCCAGGATGTGGATATGGAGGAGATCGCGCCCGGCCTCACCGAGGCGATCGAGCTGGGCGGGAGGATCTTCTTCTGGGCCGTGATGGGGCCGCTGTTCTGGTTCCTGACCTACCTTCGCCTGCGCGACGCGGAAGTGTGACCGTGGAGTTCACCCAGCCGCAGGCGATCTACCTGCAGATCGGCGACTACCTCTGCGACAACATCCTGCGGCGCCGGTGGCGGGGCGGGGACCGCATTCCGTCGATCCGGGAGCTGGCGGTCGACGTGCAGGTGAACCCCAACACTGTAGCCCGCACCTACGCCTACCTGCAGGACCGGGGCATCATCTACAACCGGCGCGGCACCGGCTACTTCGTGGCCGACCGCGCGTACCGGCAGGCGCGCGAGCTCAAGCAGCGCAGCTTCGTCGACCGCGACTTGCCGCAACTGTTCCGGACCATGGATCTGCTCGGCCTGGAGCTGAGCGACCTGGAACCCCACTACCGCGCCCGCCGCCGGTCGACGAACGCGCAAGAAGGAGGTGACCGCTGAGCACGAATCGATCGCCGGCGACTCTCCGCGGCGCCGGCAACATCCCCTGCTCGGCGACGCCGCCGCGGTGGACCTCGATACGTCGGGGTTGGTGAAGGTGTCCCGCAAGTAGCGGAAGCAGGCGCGCTGCCGGGTCAGCCGGATTCGGCGGAGATTACCTCGATTTCGGGGTTGACCTCGTCGCGCAGTACGCTCTGGATCGCCTGCAGGGTGCCGGCCACCGCGGAGGGGCAGGTGCCGCAGGCGCCGGCGTAGCTCACCAGCACGCGGTTGTTCTCGTAGGCGAGCACGTCCAGGTCGCCGCCGTCGCCCTGCAGGTAGGGGCGCACGGTGCGGTCGAGCACCTCCTCGATGCGCTGCACTTCGGGCGGCTGGTCGTCGCGCACGTGGCTCACCGGCCCGCCGCTGCCGGCATCGGCCAGCTCGAAGCCGGGGTCGTGCTCCTCGGCGTGGTTGGTGAGCACCTGCTTTACCCAGTCGGCCACGTCCTCCCACGGCGCCTGGTCGATCTTGGTCACCGTGACCACGTTCTCGAACAGGTGCACCTGCTCCACCACCACCAGCGCGAACAGCGCCTCCACCAGCGCAATGCCGTTCGCCTCTTCGGCGCTGCGGAAGGTCACCTTGCCGGTCGATTTCACGTCACGGTTGAGGATGAACTTCATCGCGTTGGGGTTGGGCGTGAACTGGGTCAGAATCGCTACCGCCATGCCTGTTACTCCTTTGCGCCGGCCGGCGCCTCGGTGGTGGCGCGTCCGCAGCCGTCGAGGGCGCTGTGCAGGGTGTGCCACGGCAGCGTGGCGCACTTCACCCGCGCCGGGAACTCCCAGATGCCGCTGAACACGCGCAGCTTGCCGAGGTCATGCCGGTCGCGCGCTGGGTCGAGCTCGCCCGCCGCCAGACTGCGGAACTGCTCCACCAGCCGCTCCACCGCTGCGCGCGGCATGCCCTTGACCGCCTCGGTCATCATGCTCGCGGAGGCCTTGGAGATGGCGCAGCCGGAGCCCTGAAAGCGAATATCGGCAATGCTGCCGTCGGGGGCGAGCACGAGCGCCACCTCGTAGCGGTCGCCGCACAGCGGGTTGTGGCCCTCGGCATGGTGGGTGTGCGGGTCCAGCGCGCCCCAGTTGCGCGGCGTACGGTTGTGATCGAGGATCACCTGCTGGTACAGCTCGCGCGCCGCCGAGCTTGTCGCGCTCACCCGAACAGTTCCTGCGCCTCGCCGATGGCACGCACCAGGGCGGCGACGTCATCGTCGTCGTTGTACACCGAGAACGACGCGCGCGCAGTGGCCGGCACCCGGAACCGCTCCATGACCGGCTGCGTGCAGTGGTGGCCGGTGCGCAGCGCCACCCCCTCCTGGTCGGCGATGGTGCCCACGTCGTGCGGGTGAATGTCGCCCACCGTGAACGACAGGATCGCCGACTTGTGTGCGGCGGTGCCGATCAGGCGCACCCCGTCGATGGCGCCAAGCGCGGCGCTGGCGGTCTCCAGCAGCCGCTCCTCGTGGCGCCCGATCGCCTCCAGGCCGACCCCTTCGATCCACTCCAGCGCCGCGCCCAGCCCGATCACGCCGGCAATGTGCGGGGTGCCCGCCTCCAGCTTGTTGGGCAGGTCGGCGTAGGTGGTCCGCGCGAAGGTCACCGACTTGATCATGTCGCCGCCGCCGCGCACCGGCGGCATCTCCTCCAGCAGCTCCCGCTTGCCGTACAGGACGCCGGTGCCGGTGGGGCCGAACAGCTTGTGCCCCGAGCAGCAGTAGAAGTCGGCGTCCAGCGCCGCGACGTCGACCGGCAGGTGGGCCGCCGCCTGCGCGCCGTCGAGCAGCACGCGGGCGCCCGCGGCGTGCGCGGCGTCGATCAGCTCGGCCGCCGGGACGACGGTGCCAAGCGAGTTGCACACGTGGGTGGCCGCCACCAGCCGCGTGCGCGGCCCGAGCAGGTCCAGGAAGCGGTCCCACTCCAGTTCGCCGCGGTCGTTGATCGGCGCCACGCGCAGTACGGCGCCGGTGCGCTCGGCCAGCATCTGCCACGGCACGATGTTGGAGTGGTGCTCCATGTGGGTAATCACCACCTCGTCGCCGCTGCCGAGGTTGGCGGTTGCCCAGCCCTGGGCGACCATGTTGATCGAGTCGGTGGTGCCGCTGGTGAAGATGATCTCTTCGGGTAGGGCAGCACCGAGGAACTGCTGCACGCGCTCGCGGACCTGCTCGTAGGCGGCGGTGGCCTGCTCGCTCAGGTAGTGCACGCCGCGGTGGATGTTGGCGGTCTCCGCGGCGTAGTGGCGGTGCAGGCGGTCGATCACCGCGCGCGGCTTCAGGGTGGTGGCCGCATTGTCGAGGTACACCAGCCGGTGGCCATGCACGCGCGTGGCGAGAATCGGAAACTGCTCCCGGATCGACGCCACGTCCAATGCCGGGGTGGCCGGAGATACGACACTGCTCATGTACGGGTACTCCTTTCCGCGGTGGCGCGGAGCCGACACGGAAGGTTCCGGTCGCGGACGCGTGGCGTCGCCCCCGGCGCGGCAGTGGTAGCCGGGTCGCGCGGGACGCGACAGACGCGACGGACGCGCGCGAACATCGCGGCTTCAACGGCGCGGCTCACGACTGCGCGCCCTCTTCGAGACTATCGAGGCGCCGGTGCAGCAGCTTCAGGAGGCGCGGGCGCAGCGCCGCGGCCGGCAACTCGCCCACCACCTCGTCCAGGAAGCCGCGCGCCAGCATGCGCACCGCCTGACTGCGCTCAATGGCGCGCGCCTGCAGGTAGAACAACTGGTCCTCGTTGAGCCGTCCGGTGGTGGCGCCGTGCGTGCAGCGCACGTCATCGGCGCCGATCTCGAGCTGCGGCTTGGTGTCCACGCGCGCGTCGTCGAGCAACAGGTTCTGGTTGAGCTGGAAGGCGTCGGTCTGCTGCGCCAGCGGGCGCACCAGGATGCGTCCCGAGAACACGCCGTGACCGCCACGGCCGAGCACCGTCTTGTACAACTGGCGGCTCGCACAGCCCGGCGCCGCGTGCTCCAGGTAGGTGTGGTGGTCGAGCACCTGGCCACCCGCCGCCACGGTGGCGCCGCCGAGCCGGCTGTCCGTGCCCGGCGCCGCGGCCAGCACGTTGCAGGAGTGGCGGGCGATTCGGCCGCCGAGCGCCACGCTCAGGGCGTGCAACTCGCTGTCCCGCTCCTGCACCACGGTGGTGGTGCCGAAGTCGAACGCCTCCGCACCGACCGCCTGCACCCGCACGTAGGTAAGCGACGCACCGGCGCCGAGCCGGATCTCGGTTTCGGCGCAGCTCAGCGACGGGGCCCTCCCCGGCCGCCCGCCGTCCCGCGGCGCGCCGTTCGGCGCTGCAGCGCTGGCCGCCGGCGCGCTCCCCGTCGGCCAGCCATCGGCGGCGGATCCGTTGGCGGCGGCACGGCTGTCGACACCCGCGCCCGACGCCCCGCCCGCCTCCGCCGCCACGCAGCTCTCCACCAGCGTCACCCGCGCGCCGTCTGCAATGCGGATCGTCACCCGCGGCGCCGCCAGTACGCCCGCTTCGACGAGATGGACGAGGTGCAACGGCGCCTCACTCGTCGCCGCGTCGCAGTTCAGGAAGGCGTGGTCGCCGAACGCGCGTGCCAAGCGAGTGAAGGCGGTTGTCAGCGGGCGCATGAATGCTTCGCGGCAACGCGGCCAGAGGTCCCCGCGCGCATCCCGTACGCCGGGAATGTCGGGTTGGCGAAGTCCTCGGCCGGCGTCCACGCCGCCTCCGCCGCTCGGACCTGCCGCGGCGCTCACCCGCGGTCCGGCGATCACGCCGTTGCAGGTCAACAGCGCCACCGGCTCGCCGGCGATCAGTTCATGCGCCAGTTCGCTGCCCCAACCGGCGGCGGCGAACGCCGGGACGGCGCTACCCAGCCGGTAACGCGCCCCCGCCACTGCACGCAGCGGGGTGTGGATCCACTCCTCGTCGCGGCGCAGCGGGAAGCCGGCCGCCAGCAGCTCGGCGAGCGCGGCGGCGCGCAACTCCTCGTCCAGCGAGGCGGCCCTGCCCGCGGCACGCGCCTCGAACAGGCGCCGGAACTGCTCCATGTGGGGTGCCGCCGCGGGCGCCCCGGCCGCGGCCGGCGCGGCTTCGGTCACGGCTACAGCCATCAGGCTGCCGCTCCCGGCGGCGCCGCACCGGTCGCGGCCTGCGCCACTGCGCGCACTGCCTCGGCTCGCGCGCCGGCGGGCTCGGCATGCGCCGCCAACCGCGGCTGCATCGATAGACGCGGCATCAGCGTGCGCCGCATCAGTGGCCGGCCCCCGGCGCCGCCGACTCCACCGGTTCCTTCGGTTCGGTTACCAGCCAGTCGTAGCCGCGCTCCTCGATCTCCAGGGCCAACTCGCGGTCGCCGCTGCGCACGATGCGGCCGTCGAGGATCACGTGCACGCGGTCCGGCGTGACGTAGTTCAGCATGCGCTGGTAGTGAGTGATGAGCACGAACGCGTTCTCGGCGTGACGCAGCCGCTCGATGCCGGTCGCCACCGCCTTCAGCGAGTCGATGTCGAGCCCCGAATCGGTCTCGTCCAGGATCGCCAACCGCGGCGACAGCAAAGCGAGCTGCAGGATCTCATTGCGCTTCTTCTCGCCGCCGGAGAAGTCGACGTTCACCTCGCGCGCGGCGAAATCCTCCGCCATCCCCAACAGCCGCAGCTTCTCCAGCAGCAGCTCCTCGAAGTCGATCGGGTCCAGCTCCGGCAGCCCCTGCGACACCGCGATCTCGTTGTAGGCGGCGCGCAGGAAGATGGAGTTGCTGACGCCGGGAATCTCCACCGGGTACTGAAAGCTGATGAACACGCCGTTCTTGGCGCGCTCGTCGGGATCCATCGCCAGCAGGTCGCGCGGGCGCAGGTTCAATTCGTAGGTCACGCCGCCGCCGGTCACCTCGTACGACGGATGGCCGCCGATCACCCGCGCCAGGGTGCTCTTGCCGGACCCGTTGGGTCCCATGATGGCGTGCACCTCGCCCGCCTGCACTTCCAGGTCGATGCCGCGCAGGATCGGGATGCGGCTGCCGCCTTCCGCCACCACGGCGGCGCTCAGGTTGCTGATCCTGATCATCAGCCGACGCTCCCCTCCAGCTTCATCTCCAGCAGCTTGACCGCCTCCACCGAGAACTCCAGCGGCAGCTTCTTGAACACTTCCTTGCAGAACCCGTTGATCAGCAGCGAGATCGCCGCCTCCATGTCGAGCCCGCGGGTGGCCAGGTAGAACAGTTGCTCGGCGCCGATGCGGGAAGTGGACGCCTCGTGCTCGACGGTGGCCGAGTCGTTGCGCACCTCGATCGACGGGAACGTGTTGGCGTGGCACT
This sequence comes from Spirochaetaceae bacterium, assembly GCA_028821475.1. Taxonomy (GTDB): domain Bacteria; phylum Spirochaetota; class Spirochaetia; order SZUA-6; family Bin103; genus Bin103. Next base: position 79,405 of record JAPPGB010000054.1, on the reverse strand, counting down.
CGTTGCCGACCAGCATCGAGTCGCACTGGGTAAAGTTGCGCGCGCCGGTGGCGCCCGGCTGGATGCGTACCTGGCCGCGGTAGGCGTTGCGCGAGCGGTCGGCGGAGATGCCCTTCGACACGATGGTGCTGGTGGTGTTGCGGCCGATGTGGATCATCTTGGTGCCGGTGTCCGCCTGCATCCGGTTGTTGGTCAGCGCCACCGAGTAGAACTCGCCCACCGAGCCGTCGCCCGACAGGATCACGCTCGGGTACTTCCACGTGATCGCCGCGCCCGCCTCCACCTGCGTCCAGGAGATCTTGGAATTGCGGCCCACCGCCTTGCCGCGCTTGGTGACGAAGTTGTAGATGCCGCCCTTGCCGTCGGCGTCGCCGCCGTACCAGTTCTGCACCGTGGAGTAGTTCACCACCGCGTCGTCGAGCGCCACGATCTCCACCACCGCGGCATGCAGCTGGTTCTCGTCGCGCATCGGCGCGGTGCAGCCCTCCACGTAGTTCACCGAGCTGCCGCGATCGGCCACGATCAGGGTGCGTTCGAACTGGCCGGTCTCGGCCGCGTTGATGCGGAAGTAGGTGGACAGGTCGATCGGACACTGCACCCCCGGCGGGATGTAGCAGAACGACCCGTCCGTGAACACCGCCGAATTGAGGGCCGAGTAGAAATTGTCCGCCGCCGGCACCACCGAGCCGAGATAGCGCTGCACCAGCTCGGGATGCTCCTTGAGCGCCTCGGTCATGGAGCAGAACACGATGCCCAGCCTGGTGAGCTGTTCCTGGTTGGTGGTGCCCACCGACACCGAGTCGAACACCGCGTCGACTGCCACCCCCATCACCCGCTTCTGCTCCATCAGCGGCACCCCGAGGCGCTCGAAGGTGCGCAGGATCTCGGGATCCACCTCGTCCAGGGACGCGGGGCCCTGCTTTTCGTCCACGCTCTTGGGCGCCGAGTAGTAGCGGATGTCCTGGTAGTCGATGTCGGGGTGCTCGACCGGCCGCCACCACGGGTCTTCCATCTCCTGCCAGCGCCGGAACGCCTTCAGGCGGAAGTCGAGCATGAATTCCGGCTCGTCCTTCTTGCGCGAGATCAGGCGGATGATCTCTTCGTTCAGCCCCTTGGGCGCCTGGTCGGCGTCGACGTCGGTGTAGAAGCCGTGCTCGTAGACGCGGCCGGACAATTCGCGTTCCGCCTGCTCCTTGGTGAGCGCCGTGGTCGCCGTTGCGGTGGCCGTGGCGTCGTGGGCGGCTATTTCCATACCAGTTGCTCCTCGGGCACCGCGCAGCCACGTTCGCGAGCCGCCGGTTCGGCGTCGCGGTCTGCCACACGGAGCCGCGCAGCCACGCGGTGGCGGGCACGGATCTCCACTTCGCGCGGCTCGTGGGCGTGCAACAACTCTTCCAAGCTCATGCTGTAAAACAACTCCTCGATGCGATCACTCAGCCGGATGATGGGAGAGATCACGTTGCAGCACTCGGCGAGCTGGCAACGCACCCGGTCGCGGTGCAGACAATACGAGAACTGCATCGGTCCGACCACCGCCTCGCTCAACTCCCCGAAGGTAACCTCCGACAGGGGACGGGCAAGCTGATAGCCGCCATGGGCGCCCTGCGCGGAGCGCAGCACCCCGGCCGCGGCGAGATTCTGCAACACCTTGGACAGCACCGGAAACGCGACCCGGTAGGCGGCGCACAGGTCCCTGGCCGACACCACCTGCTCCGGCGGCTGCCGGTGTACGTGCTGCAGCGCCATCAGTGCGTACTCGACCTTGCGACTGATCTTGACCATCCCGCGTGCTCCCAAATACGACTTTTCTAGTCGTATTTAAGAATATACGCTCGCCGCCGGCACCGCGTCAATCTCAATCCAAGAAGGGTGCGCACGTTGACCGCGGTGGCGCGGCACGGTGATCTTGGGCCGCAACAGGGAGGTGACATGAGCGATCGAACGCGCCGCACGCGCGGCTTGGCGGTGGCGGCAGCGCTGCTGTGGTGCGCGGCGGCCGCGGCGGCGAGCGGCGGCGCGGAGGCGGAGGCGGCCACCGGTGAGGTGGTAGTGCTGGTTACCGACCATCGCGAGGCGATCGACGACTTCTCGTCGCTGGTGGTGACGATAGACGGCGCCCGGCTGCATCGGCGCGGACGGGTGCCGGAGGAAGGCTGGGTGGTGCTCGAAGCGGCGCGCAGCGAGGTCGACCTGACCCGTTTCCAGGACGGCGCCACGTTCGAGTTGCTGCGTGCGCCGGCCCCGGCGGCACGCTACGACGCCGCCGACCTCCTGCTGGCCGGCAGCGCCCGCGGCGTGGTGCTCGCCGGCGACACCGTCGAAGTGCCTCTGGAGATCTCTCCGGCGCGGGTCGACGTCGAGGTGCGCCCCGACACGGTGACGCAACTGACTTTCGACCTGGTGGTGCACGACCTGCGCGACCATCCCGGCAAGACCTGGGGCGTGCTGCTCGACGAGGTGCGCGTCGCCACCGCGGACGGCGGCGGATAGCAGCCCACGCGGGACCCGGTCGCGCACCGGCAGCGCAGCGGCGCCCGACCGGCAAGGCGACGACGAACGAGCATGTCGGCTCAGGTGAGCGAGGAAGTGCAACTATCGGGGTGCATCGTCGCATCGATGCAGCCGGTGTTTCGCCACAGGCTGCTGCCAGCCTGTTGTTCCGGCCCGCGGGCTAAGCCTGCGTGGTGGGCTCGGAGCCGCTCACGTCATGGCGGTCCAGCAAGGCGCTCAGAGTGTCGGGCAACCACTGCCGGGCGGTGTCCGCGAACGCCCGCACAGCGAGCGTGGCGGTGAGCTCGTGAAATGCGCGGTACCGGTAATCGCTGCCCTCCGGATCGGTGTAGACCTCGAGCCGGCGCTGCACCAGGTTGACGATCCACAGCTCGGGGATGCCGACCTGTGCGTACAGCGGCAGCTTGATCGCGGTATCCTTGCGCAGCGTGCTGTCCGAGACCTCCACCAGCAGCAGCACGTGGTGCGGCCGCGGATGATCGAGGTAGCGTTCCTCCCGCAACAGCATTACGTCAGGCTGTGGGAGTTCGGTGTCGTCCAGATCGTCGGACAGCCGCAACGGGTGCTGCGCCACGACGGTCGCACGATCGTCGAAGGCAACAAACAGACTTCGAGTAAGGGCTGCAACGGCCCACGCGTGAGGCGGCTTGATTGTCATCCGGTAGATCCGCCCGCCGAGCAGCTCGACGCGCTCATCCTCGCCGATGATGCCGGTATGTTCCATCTCCAGCAGATCGCGGTAAGTGAAGGAGCGCAACTCGCTTTCTACCGGAGGCGCGGCAGTGAGCACCGCCGGTGAGCGGTGTGCTCCAGGTGCGCTACGGCGGCGACTTATGGCATGGGTCACGTCCACGGCGGGCAGCGATCACGCTACGCCGGGCAGCCGTATTCGTCAACGGTGACCCGACCGTGCGACCGGAGCGACCGCAGTCGAATCGGCATCGCCAGCATCCGGCACGAATCCGGCCACGTCGGAAGGCGGTACCGTACCCGCCCCCACCTTCACACACCCGGCCTCCCGGGCCGCTACTCGCCGAACATCGCGGCGCGCCGCCACCCCGCCCACTGGGCCTGGTACTGGGCGCTGCGGCCGAGCCAGGTGCCGGCGTCCACCACCAGGTTCTCGCCGGTCACGTGGCGGCTCTCGTCGGACGCCAGGTACACCGCGGCGTGGGCGATGTCATCGGGCGTGCCGGCCCGGCGCAGCGGGATCTTCTCGTCGTACAGCGCACTCAGGCCGGCCACCGCACCGGCGACCTCCTGCTCCGACATCTCGTGCTGCCGGCCGCCGAGGAAGATCGGGGTCATGATCCCGCCCGGCGAGATGCAGTTCAGCCGGATGCGGTGCTCGCCGAGGGAGATCGCCAGGCAGCGGGTCATGTGGATCACGCCCGCCTTGCCGGTGGAGTAGGTCATCGAGCCGTAGCCGACGCCCAGGCCGGCGATCGACGCGTTGTTGATGATGGCGCCGCCGCCCTGCCGCTTCATGACCGGCACCACGTGCTTGATGCCCAGGAACACCGAGCCGACCTGCAATTCCAGCGCCGCCTTGAAGTCCGCGTACGGCATCTCCTCCACCGGCGCGTCGCTGGTGCCGGAGCTGGCGTTGTTGAACAGGCAGTCGACCCGTCCCCACCGCTGCACGGCGGCCGCGACCATCGCCTGCACGTCGTCCTCGCGGGTGACGTCGGTGCGCACGAAACAGGCGCCGGCGCCGAGCCGCTCGGCCAGCGCCCGCCCCACCTCCTCCCGGCGCGCCGCGATCAGCACCCGCGCGCCCTGCTCCACGTACATCTCCGCGGTCCTGCGGCCGATGCCGCTCGTCCCGCCGGTGACGATCGCCACCTTCCCTTCCAGCCTGCCGCCCATCGTCCCTCCCCGTGGCTCGCGTCACGCCGACGAGCCGCTGTGACCATACCACGGGTGCCACGGTTGTATCGCCGGGCGACGGATACCGGTATGGTAGTCGAGGCGTGCACTGGTTTGCGCTCCCTTGGTAGCTGACAGGAGGACAACACGGATGGCGTTTGCATTGACCGATGAACACATCGAACAGCACGCGCGTGACGGGTTTACCATCTTTCGGGAGATCCTGCCGCCTTCGCTGTTGCATGACCTGCGGGTCAGTGCGGAACGAGGCCGGGAGATTTGTCTGCAGGTGAACGGCCCGCAGGCGCAGCGGCTGCAACCGGTGTACGCATACGACCTGGACCTCAAGCCGTTTCAGGATTTCGCCGAGTTGCCGTCCCTGCGCAATGCCGTCACCACTATTCTGTCGGAGCACCACACCTACGGCGACACCGATGCCGGCAACAACCAGCCGCGCGCGCTCGGCATCTTCTATCAGCCGGTGCAAAGGCCCTTTTCGACCCGTTGGCATCGTGACTGGCGCGACAACATCTACGCGGCCGACGTGCACGCTTGGGCCAGGACGATGACCGATCCGCTGATGTGGAATCAGTACAACTGTGCGCTGTACGACGACATCAGCACCTGGGTAGTTCCGGGCAGCCATGGCAGACCGGATCTGCCGCGCGAGCGGAACCTGTTTCCCACCCGGCCGGTGCCGATGCCGGTGGCCACCGAACAGATGACGGACGCCGAATTGGAGAGGCAGAATCTACAGTACTGCAAGAGCATGCCGGGAGCCGTGCAGGCCATTCTGCATGCCGGAGACTTCATGCTGTACCGCAACTGCCTGTGGCATATCGGCAACTATTCCCCGCACCGCAAACGGGCAACGCTGCACGAGATCGTCGCGACCGAAGAGTGGCTCGATTGGATAGCCGCCGAGAACGCGGCGGGTGAACGCCGGAAGCAGGCCGGAGTGAGCTGGATGAACCCGTACGAACAACCCGCGGCCGTGTAGCGGCCCGCGCCGCCGGGCCGAGCGGCTTGCAACCTCAACGGAACAACCGGACCAGCAACGGGCGCGGCTGCCCGGCACCGCGGGGTCGTTTACGGAGCGTTCATCGCCGCGGCATAGGCCGTGTGCGTAACTTGGCCGCGGGACTGACCGATGCAACCAATCGTACGCGCCGAGCAGGTCGAGAAGCGGTTCGGCACCATCCGTGCCCTGGCCGGGGTCAGCCTGGAGATCGAGGCCGGCATCATCTACGCCCTGTTGGGGCCGAACGGCGCCGGCAAGACCACGCTGATCCGGGTGCTGGCCACGCTGTTGCGGCCGGACGGCGGCACTGCGACGGTGGCAGGCATCGACGTGGCGCACGACCCGGTGGCGGTGCGCAACCGCATCGGGCTGGCCGGCCAGTTCGCCGCCGTCGACGAGTACCTGACCGGGCGCGAGGCGGTGGAGATGGTGGGCCGGCTGTACAACCTGAACGCGCGCACCGCCCGCGAGCGCGCCGCCGAGGTGCTGGAGCGGTTCTCGCTCGCGGACGACGCCGACCGCCTGGTGCGCACCTACTCCGGCGGCATGAAGCGGCGGCTGGACCTGGCCGCGTCTCTGGTCGGGCGGCCCGACGTGCTGTTCCTGGACGAGCCGACCACCGGCATCGATCCGCGCAGCCGCCTGGAAGTGTGGGCGCTGATCCGCGACCTGGTCGGCTCCGGCACCACCGTGCTGCTCACCACACAGTACCTCGACGAAGCGGACCAGCTCGCCCATCGCATCGGGGTGATCAACGAGGGCAAGCTGATCAGCGAGGGCACCGGCAACGAGCTGAAGGACCGCCTCGGCGGGGCGGTGATCCACGTCGAGGTGCCTGACGAGGCGCGCGAGGCGACGCGCACCGCGCTCGGCGCCGGGCCGGGCGCGGAACCCGGCCTGTCCGGTCCCATCACCGTGCCGGCCCCCGACGGCCCCGGCTCCCTGGTAGCCGCGGTGCGCACCCTCGACGCGGCCGGCATCACCCCCACCGACGTCGGCCTGCGCCGTCCCACGCTCGACGACGTGTTCGTCGCGCTCACCGGGCACGCCACCACCCCCACCGAGCCCGGCAACGGCCGGCGGCGGGGCAGACGCGGCCGCCGCCGGCGCCCGGGACGACGGCCATGAGTGAACACGTGCGACCGCGGCGGCGCGCCCACGTCTCGCCCGTCCATGCCCTCAAGGACACGGCGGTCATCGCGCGGCGCAACCTGTTGCGCATCGTGCGCATGCCGCAGCTCCTGGCGTTCGCCACCGTGCAGCCGGTGATGTTCCTGATCCTGTTCAACTACGTATTCGGCGGCGCGGTGGGCCGCGCGGTTCCGGCCGCGGCAGGCGGCGAGTACCTCAACTGGCTGGTGCCGGGCGTGCTGCTGCAGATGGTCGCGTTCGGCGCCCTCCAGACCGCGATGGGGCTCATCGAAGACCTGAACAACGGCGTGATCGACCGTTTCCGGTCGCTGCCGATGGCGCGGTCCGCAGTGCTCGCCGGACGCACGGTCGCCGACCTGGTCCGCAACCTGTTCGTGCTTGCCCTGGTGCTCGCGCTCGGCTACGTGCTCGGCTTCCGTCCGCAGACCTCGTTCGTGCCGCTGGTCGGGGGGGTGCTGGTGGCGATGATGTTCGCCTTCGCCCTGTCGTGGGTCATGGCTTGCATCGGGCTGGCCGTCAAGAACTCCGAGGCGGCGCAGCCGGCGGCTATGATTCCGACCTTTCCGCTGGTGTTCGCGAGCTCCATATTCGTGCCGACCGAGACGCTGCCCGGCTGGCTGCGCGTGTTCGCCGACCATCAGCCGGTTACCCGCACCGCCAACGCCGTGCGCAGCCTGATCCTCGGCGAAGGCGCGCTGGCGCCGTCGCAGACCATTGCCGGCGAGGTCACCGCCGCCGTCCTGTGGTCGCTCGGCATCCTGGTGCTGGCCGCGCCCCTGGCCGTACGCCTGTACCGCCGCGCCGTGAGCTGAACGCGCGGCGAGCCGCCGCGCGCCGCCCGGCGCCGCCCGCCAGTGTTTGAAAAGAACCTCGCAAAGAAACTTGAAAAGAAACGAGGAGCCGTGACACAGTGACGCGGCGAATCGAACCGTTCGTTTCGCAGACACAAACAGGAGGTTTTCCATGAAGAAAGCTGTCTATTCGTCCCTGCTCGCCGTGATGGCGATCCTGCTCGTCGCGGGCACCGCAACCGCCGAGCGCTTCGTCATGATCACGCACACCCAGGGCACCGATCCGTTCTGGCCCGTCGTGCAGAAGGGCGGCGAGGATGCCGCGCGCGCCGTCGGGGCGGACTTCGAGTACAACTTCGCCCCCTCCGGTGACATGGCCGACATGGCGCGGCTCATCGAGGCGGCGACGGCCACCCAGCCGGACGGCATTGTCGTGTCCCTGCCGGACGCGGACGCGCTCGGCGGCGCCATCAGGGCCGCGGTCGCATCCGGCATCCCGGTCATCACCATGAACTCCGGGCTCGAGTCATCCGCCGCGGTGGGAGCGCTCATGCACGTCGGGCAGCCGGAGCGGCTGGCCGGTGAAAAGGCGGGCGAGCGCGCCAGGGCCGAGGGTGCCACCCACGCCATCTGCCTCAACCAGGAGTCGTTCAACACCGCGCTCGTCGACCGCTGCGCCGGCTACTTCGACTCGATGGGCAAGGATCTCAACATGATCGACGTGTCCAACGACGTCGCCCAGATCAAGACCCGCACCGCCGCCGCCCTGCAGGCGGACCGTGACATCGACGCCGTGCTCGCCGTTGGCCCGCATGTGTGCGTGGCGGCGGCCGACGCGGTGCGCGAGGTCGGTGCGGACGTGCACCTGGCCTGCTTCGACCTGTCGCCGGAAGTGATCAACCTGATCCAGGGCGGCGAGGTCGCCTTCACCATCGATCAGCAGCAGCGCCTGCAGGGGTACATGCCGATCATCGTGCTGCACCTCTACAACCAGAACGCGGGACTGCTCCCGGGTGCGAACATCCCCTCCGGGCCCGGCTTCGTCGATGCCTCGAACGCGGCCGGCGTCGCCGCCCAGGCAGGCGTAAACCGCTAGCCGCGCTTCCCGGCTGACGAGTTGTTGGCGGCCGGCTTGCTTCCGCACGACGGGGGCGAGCCGGCGGCCGACGATAGCAAGCTCATCCGCTATAGTCGGTTGAGATGAGGCAAACAACGGCAGACCTCCAGTCGGAGGCCGATCGCCTGCGAGAGGCCGGGTGGTTCTCCCGCCTGATCCATCGTCCCGAGATCGGTGCGTTCTCGGGCATGAGCGTCATCCTGGTGCTCCTGGCCATCGCGGCCGGGGACGTCGTCTACAACCCGCTCGGGATCAAGAACAACCTCGCGATCATCGCCCAGCTCGGCATCATCGCGACCGGCGCGTGCATGCTCATGATCGCCGGCGAGTTCGACCTGTCGATCGGGTCGATGATCGGCTTTGCCGGCATGTCGATGGCGATCATGCTCAAGTGGGGCCTGCCGTTCGGCATCGGCCCCGCGACCCCACTGTCGGCGTTTCTGGTCACCCTGTGCCTCACCCTGGCCATCGGCTGGCTGATCGGCACCATCGTCGTGCGCACCCGGCTGTCCTCGTTCATCGTTTCGCTGTCGTTCCTGTTCATCCTGCGCGGCGCGACCGAGGTCAGCTTCCGCACCTTCAACGAGGGCTCCACCCAGGTTTCCGGCCTGCCCGACTTCAAGCAGACCGATTTCTTCGCCTCCCTGCTCGGCGGCGAGACCTTCCAGTGGTTCTACGACCTGCTGTTCTGGCTCGGCCTCAACTACAACCGGGCCGGCGACCAGTGGGTAACCGGCTTCGACGCCAAGGTGGCGTGGTGGCTGGTGATCTCGGTCGCCGCCTGGTTCGTGCTGTCGCGCACGCAGGTGGGCAACTGGATCTACGCCACCGGCGGCAACGAGGAGGCGGCGCGCGCCAACGGCGTGCCCACCGACAAGGTGAAGGTCTCGCTGTTCATGTTCACCGCCTTCTGCGCCACCATCTTCGCCGCCACCCAGGTGTTCGACACCAACACCGCGGACGCGGCGAAGGGGAACCTCAAGGAGCTGGAGGCGATCGCCGCGGCCGTGGTGGGCGGGGTGATCCTGTCCGGCGGCTTCGGCTCGATCGTCGGAGTGGTGTTCGGGGCGGTCATCTTCGGACTGGTGCAGAACTCGGTGTTCTACATTTCGTGGATCGACGGGTCGTACTACCGGATGTTCCTCGGTACCGTGCTGCTCGTTGCGGCGTTCAGCAACGAGACCATCCGCAAACGAATCACCGGGGGGATATGACGTGGCAGACCCGCTGATCAGGCTCCAGAACATCGTCAAGCGGTTCGGCAACTTCACGGCGCTGAACGGGGTCTCGATGGATGTCCACGCCGGCGAGGTGCACGCGCTGCTCGGCGACAACGGGGCCGGCAAGTCCACCCTGATCAAGATTCTCGCCGGGGTGCACCAGCCGACCGCGGGAACGATCCACCTCGACGGCCAGCCCGTCGCGTTTCGCACCCCGCTGGCGGCGTCCGATGCCGGGATCGGCACCGTGTACCAGGACCTGGCCCTCAACTCGCTCACCTCGGTGACCCGCAATTTCTTCGTGGGGCGGGAGATCACCCGCGGTCCCCGGCCCTTCGGGATCCTGCAGACCGCGAAGATGAACACCATCACCCGGCAGGAGATGGCCAAGATCGGCATCAACATCGCCGACCCCGAGCAGGCGGTCGGAACGATGTCCGGCGGTCAGCGCCAGGCACTCGCCATCGCCCGCGCCATCCACTTCGGGGCGCGCGTGCTGATTCTCGACGAGCCCACCTCCGCGCTCGGCCAGAAGCAGCAGCTCGAGGTGCTCAAGACCATCAAGCGCGTGCAAAAGCGCGGGGACATCGCGGTGATCCTCATCACCCACAACGAGATCCACGCGCAGTTGGTGGCCGACCGCTACACGTTCCTCAGCCTCGGCCAGGTGATCGGAGAGGGCGTCGCCGACAACCTCGCCGGCGGCGACATCCGCCAGCTCATGGCCGGCGGCGCCCAGATGGCCGACCTCGAGGAAGAACTCGCCGCCGTTACCTGACCGACCGGGGCCGTGGCGGGCGACCCCCTCAGGCGCCCGTTACCTCGCGCAGCAGGTTGAAGAAGGCGCGCTTGCGCGGCGTGTTGATTGACCAGTTCACCGGCACGTTCTGGTAGCCGTCGGCGTAGTTGCCCGGCGACAGTCCGCCACCGGCGCCGGTACCCGGATCGAAGTACCCCCACCCCGCACGCCGCGACAGCGCCGCCGTGAAGTTGTTGTCCGGCCGATCGAACGCGAAGTGGTCGTCCTCGGTGAACGCAATCGGCTCGCCGGCGTAGGCGGGCAGTGCTCGCGTGCGGTCCACCATGGCGGCGATCCGCCCCGGCTCGCCGACGCCGTTGCCGTGCAGCAGGATGAAGTCGGATGCGGCGCACACCGCGTCGCCGGGTATGCTTCCGCCGCCGTAGCTGGTGCCCGCCAACAGCCGATCGCCTCCGTGGGTGACGCGCCGGGCAAGGGCGATCAGTTCGTGCACGCGGTGCGGCTGCAGGATCTCGTGCTCGTAGCGCGGCACGTCGCACTCGTTGTTGATCTCGATCACCACGTTGCGCCAGCCCTCCTGCAGCACCCAGGCGCAGGTCTCCTCCACCGCCCGGCACACCGCGGCCTCGTCGCGCAGCCGCTCGTCCTGGCCGAAGTAGAAGATGCCGAGCACCACCACCATGCCCAACTCCTCGGTGCGCCGCAGGATCCGGCTCAGCCTGGCGAGGTGGCCGCCGGGCTCGAGCGACAGCGCACCGTCGGCCGCGAACGGCGAATTGTGCCACGGCTGCGAGGCGGGGCCGGGCAACCCGCGCCACAGCTCGGCATCGGTGTAGTCAACCTGCCGCTCGGTGAGCAGCTCCCGGAACCGATCCTCGCGGTAGTAGCCGAACGGCGATCCGCCCTGCAGGTTGACGGTGACCGCGGCCAGGCCGTGCTCGCGGTAGTCCGCCAGGCAGCGCACGAGTTCGTCCGTGTTGCGGTCCGCGTCCCAGCGCCCGGTGTCCGGGTAACACCACAGGAAGCGGGTTGCCGGATTGGCATCGTCGAAGATCGCGTTCGCCATCCGGCTGTTCAGCAACAGGCCCTCGACCGGCCAGCCACGGTACTCCCGCCCGCGATACGTGGGCTCACCGTTGATCAGCCACGCCTCCCCGTCGATCGCGACTCCGGTGTGCGCGTGCGCCATCGGAACCGACCGCTACGCGGCCGGCGCCTGCAGCTCGGCCAGCAACTCCTCGAGGAGCGCCATGCCGGCGCCCCAGCCCCGGTCCAGGCCGCCGAGGGCAGACCCGAACGCCGCCACTTCCGCCTCGCTCGCCTCGTGCGGCACCCAGGTCAGGCGCAACGCCGTGCCGCCGCCCTCCTCGGCAAACGTGACCGTGGTGAGCAGAACCGGCCAGTTCGGCATCATCGGCGACGGCGCCACGTTCCACTCCGCATCTGTATTCGAGTGCAGCCAAACCAGCCGCTCCGGCGCCGCCACCTCGGTGAACTCGCCGCGCTGGTAGTGGGAATTGCCGCCGAACCGCATCTCGCACAGCCACACCCCGCCCGGTTTCAGCTCGAAGCGTGGAATCACTGTCTCCACGTTCGGCCCGTACCACCGCGCCAGCAGTTCCGGCTCAGTCCAGGCCCTCCACACCAGTTCGCGCGGCGCATCGAACACCCGCTCCAGCACATACGTCGGCATATCTCCCACTTGTCGGCCCCCTTCCTCTGTTCACCGCATTCACAGTAGTGCACCCGGGAGCGGATCGCAATCCGGTGGGTGGAACTGTCTGCTCGGCTTCCATTTCAGTTGCTCGCGCCACGGTGGCGCGATTCACCTGCCTCTTCGTGGCACGCGAGGTCTCTCTTATCCAGGTTCAAGTACGTCAATTAGGCCCTTGGAAGACCACGCTATCGGGAACTCCAAGCAACAACAACGGGCACGGGTTGCCAACGCCTCGGTCGATCCGCTGCTGTAGTTTATCCCAGTGTGTGGTTGCGGTGCCGAACTTGTCACTGGTGAACTGGTGAGACCAAGCGGTGACAAAGTCCTTGTTGGAGCGTTCAACAATACCTCGCTGTCGTGCCAAGAACATGACACAATTCCGCCAACTGAGCAGGGAAATCCGCTGTGAGCACTGCACGGGCATGATTCCGTGTCCTTACGTCAAACCCAATGCGACGCAGGTCGTCAAGATTCACGCCGTTACGGGCCGTGTAGACGACGAGTTGTAACGGTACGTCGGCCAGGTCGGTGAATAACCAGCTTCCGCTTCATTTCCCCAGACCGTCCAATCGGCCCGACAGCCGCGTCCAAACAGCTCCAAGTATGGCCCGGGGCTACAGCTCTCGATGATCGCGTACTGTTCGTCCGGTTTGCGAGAGTGCTCCCGCTTGCGCGAAGCAAACAGATTGACCTGGCGACGTCCCGGGGCCAGCGTGCGGGCACCCTTTCCCCGTATTCCAAACAGCAGCATCTCCGTCACATTGCGGAAATAGAAGCCGACTCCTCGTCCATCCGACCCGCCATCCTTTCTCACCTTGTGCCAGATCAAATTGGTCTTGTACTGGAACCCCCAAGCCTCAAGCACCTGCAAACCGTCCGGCAGTAACGCATTCGGCACCCACAAGTAGCAATGAGCTGTATCACGGAGGTGCTGGGCCACGGGAAGCGAGCATATCTCTTCGACCGTCAGCGTCGTGTAGCGTGACAGCCGCCGATGCTCTGGAGCGACCTTTCCCGTCCGGTTCAAGAACCGCCAAGGCGGATCGGCCATGACGGTGCTGAATGTTTGAGCGCCGAGGCAAGACGACAGGTCGCGGCCCGGATCGCTCATGCCTGTCTCGCCAAGGCCATGACACGGGGCCACGCCCCGACCAGTCGGTCGGCAATGACCGTTTCGCTGCGCTCTTTCGAACTCATCATGTCGTATTTCGTCGGCCCCGCGTGTTCTCTGTACGATGTCGTCGGGCATCGCGACGCTCCTGAACGTCGCTCTCCATGCTAAGCGTTTCGGGCACGCTCGGCAACTCACCCTCGCATGTACCCGCATGTACCGCATGGCGCTTCAGCCAGGCCGTTTCGTTGTTGGCACGTCTCACCGGCATCCGACAATAATAGGTGTGAGGAACGATGGCTGATCAGGTTGTCGCAGTTTCAGCCGCCCCTGCCGCGCATTCCATAGGAGAGTTGCGCGAGCGGTCGCTGCACGCCCAACTCAAGCGCTGGTACGCGCTGCCCGGCGACCGCGCCGAGGTGCCGCTGGAGGGCTGCGTCATCGACCTGGTGCGGCGCGGCACCCTGATCGAGATCCAGACCGGCAGCTTCGCCAAGCTGGCGCGCAAGCTGACCCGGCTAGTGCGCGGCTACCGCGTGCGGCTGGTGTACCCCATCGCGCGGCGCAAGTGGATTGTCACCACCGCGCCGGACGGCAGCGTGCTGCGCCGCCGCGCGTCGCCGAAGCGGGGCGCCTACCGCGACCTGTTTGCCGAGCTGGTGCGCATCCCGCACCTGGTCGGACACCCCAACTTCTCCCTCGAAGTGCTGATCGTCGAGGTGGAGGAACTGCGCTGTGCGGACGGGCGCGGCAGTTGGCGGCGCCGCGGCGTCAGCATCCTCGACACCCGGCTGCTGGAAGTGTGCGAGCGGCGCCGCTTCCAATCCCCCGCCGACTTCGCCCGCCTGCTGCCGCCGCACCTGGAGGAGCCGTTCACCAACCGCACGCTGGCCGCGGCCGGCACCATGCCTGCGTCGCTGGCCGGCATGACGACCTACACGCTGCGCCGTATGGGCGCCATCGAGCTGGTAGGCCGCCGCAACCGCGCCTACCTGTTCGCCCGCACCTGAGCCCTTGATCTCATTCGCCCTCCTTCGCCGCCGCTCCCTTGCCACCGGTAGTGCTCCATTGGCATAATACGCCATAGAGCGATACAGAAGTGCCTACGCGCAACGTCGTCCTTACCGATCATCAGACCCGGTTCGTCAACCGCATGGTCGGGTCCGGCCGTTACCAGAACGCGAGTGAAGTGCTGCGAGAGGGCCTCCGCCTGATGGAGCACCGGGAGGCAGAAGCCGCAGCGCGTCTCGAGGCCCTGTGATACGCCGCCAGCGCCGGAATCGCAGACATTGACGCAGGGAACTTTCGGGCGTTCGACTCGGTGCAATCCCTGCGCAGTCATTTCGATGCCGTCGTTGCCGCTGACCTCGTGGGAACCTGGCGCCTGGTGTCCTGGGAGATTGTCTCCGCTGACGGCGTCAGCCATCCCATGGGCCCCGACGCCCTCGGCTATCTGTCGTACAACCGCGGCGGGCGGGTGTTCGTGCAGGTGATGCGCCGCAACCGCGGCGAGCTGACCGATGACGGTGTCGTGGCGGCTTCCGCAGACCAGTTGCGGGACGTGCTCGGCGGCTACCTCGCCTACGCCGGCAGCTACCAGGTGGACTCCGCCGCCGGCACGGTAACGCATCGCATCGAATGCGCTCTCCTGCCCGCCGCGGTGGGCACTGACCTGACCCGCTGGATCGAACTCGACGGCTCCCGGCTCACCCTGCACCTGACCCCGCCCGCGGCGACCGAACCCGGCACCGGCAGCCGCGTGGCCTGGGAACGTGTCGAGTAATGCCGCGCCCGCGTACCGCTGCATCCGGTTCCTCCGGCGGCGCGGCGCCGTCCGCGCGGCCCAACATCCTGCTGATCACCACCGATCAGCAGCACCATCGGCTGGCGGGATACGCCGGCGACCGGTACGTGCGCACGCCGGCGCTTGATCGGCTGGCGCGCGAGGGCACCCGCTTCGAGCTGACCTACGCCGCCAACCCGGTGTGCGTGCCGTCGCGCTACAGCCTCCTCACCGGATACTTCCCGCACCGTTTCGGCGGCCTGGAGACCAACCGGCAGAGCAACGGCACGCCGCTGCCCGCCATCGCCGACTGGCTGTCGACGCCGCAGTTGGGCCAGTGTCTGCGCACGGCCGGTTACGACACCGTCTACGGCGGCAAGCTGCACGTCGAGGGCGTCCCGGCGTTCACGCCCGAGGTGGAGGGACGGTTCGGCTTCCGCAGCCTGACCGGCGACTCGCGCGAGGAGCTGGCGCTGCGCAGCCGCGAATTCCTCCTGCGGCGCGGGAGCGAGCCGGCGCGTTCATCGCAGCCGTTCTTCCTGTGGGCCTCGTTCATCAATCCGCACGACATCTGCCACGTGCTGCCGCGCGGCGCCGATCACCCTTCCTTCGCGCCGGCAACGCTCGACGCGTCCCCGCCGCTGCCGGAGAACCTCGCACCGACACGCGCCGAGCCGCGCTGGATCAGCGAATTCCGCGACGGCACGCTCGGCGACGAGGCGACCCTGGAGCTGGGCCTGAACCGCCGCTTCGGCCGCAGCGCGCACTCCTGGAGCGACCGGCAATGGCGCCTGTACCGCGGTTTCTACCGTCACTGCATGGCCGACGTGGACCGGCAGATCGGCATCGTGCTCGACGCGCTGCGGGAGTCGGGCCTGGAGCGCGACACGGTAGTGATCTTCACCAGCGACCACGGCGACCACGACGGCGAGCACCGCCTCACCATGAAGCGCTCCTTCTACGAGGCGGCCGCGCACGTGCCGCTGCTGGTGCGCTGGCCGGACCGCGTGCCTGCAGGCCGGATCGACGACAGCCACCTGGTCAACAACGGCATCGACCTGCTGCCCACCCTGTGCGACCTGGCCGGCGTCGCTCCCCCCGCCGGCCTGCCCGGCCGCAGCTTCATGGGTCTCGCGCAGGCCGAGCCGGCGCCGGAGTGGCCGGTGTTCACCGTCAGCGAAACGGTGTCCGGGCGGATGCTGCGCAGCGCCCGCTACAAGTACTGCGTCTACCACCACGCCGGCGTCTCGGAGGAGCTGCTGTGCGACCTGCACGACGACCCCCTGGAAACCGTGAACCTCGCCGCATCGCCGCCGCACCAGGCCATGCTCCAGCAGCACCGCACCCTGCTCGCCGACTGGACCCGCCACCACGCCGACCAGGCCGGCGCCGCCTACCTCGCCGCCCTATGATCGGAACGGCTATTGAGCATTTACTCAGCTAGCTGCGCTTGCCGTGGCGCACGGGAACGGACCACCTGATTCGTGGCGCGATTACGGCGCTCGGGAGAGCTTGGACAAAACGAGATCGATTCCCGTTCGCAGCGCGGTGGCGGCCAGGGGGATGGTTCCGGCGGCCACCTCCTGCTCGGTGTATACGAACAGATCTGCGCCTACTCCGATGTCGGCGAAGTATTCACGAAACCCGGCGGCGCGATCGATGAGCGGGACGTCGGAGGCTCGCACGACGATGAGGATGTCTGCATCGCTTGACGGAAGGGCGCGGCCGGAAGCCACCGAACCGAACAGGACAACCCGGACGACCGCTTCATGGTCACGACTCAGGTTCCTCGCCGCCTTCCTGATCCGGCACTTCAGCAGGTCCCGGTCCAGCCAGAACACCTTCACAGAACCGCAGGATTGCTTCTGAATGACCGATCGCGCCATCTGCGTCCTCATCCGTGAAGTAGTCGGCGGGACTGCCGCCCGCCCAGCCGTTGGGGTAGCGGGAGGGAATATAGTAACGGTCCAGGTTGACGGCCGAGACGTGCAGGTCGGCGGGCACCTCCACCCGTTCCTTCAGCGTTCTGAGCAGATCGGCAATCGAGTGGCCCCAGGCCTCGCCGCCGAGCTTCTGCAACGCCGCCTTCAGCGCCTTCTCGCTCGCCTGCTGGGAAATGAAACACGCCCATTCGAAGAACTCCGCCGCCCGCTGTGCTCGGGCACTGTCGAGATCGCGCCGCGCCTGCCGAAACCAGTCGCCGCTTCTCTCTGCCATGGCCCATCATACGCGCTCCGCCCACCGCCGCCAACGGAGACGACGCTCCGCACCCCCGCTCCGACGCCGGCAGCATCAACCGCCCAGTCGGGTTCTCACCACCCCGAAAACATCGTTGCGGAATCGCACCCATGCGGCACCTGCTCCAAGGGTCCGCCGAGCGGCAGATTCTCCGTGAGCTGCCTGCGGAGCCCGCCGAACCCTGCGATGAATCTCTTTCTGCGCCGGACGCCGCGCTGCCCTCCCGCGCTCAGCAGCACCTCCCGCAACCTCTGCTTCGGGTCTGCGCCTCACAGATCAGCAGGAACCGGACTGTCACCGTACTCCTGCCGCTGCTCCGGCCAGAATTCGTCCGGGAACCTGAGCTGGGCATCCTCCGGTGGCAGCAGATAGGACTGCAGCTCGATGCGGGTCAGCATGACGTCTCCAAAGCACTCGCCAACGGGCGAACGGGCCGTCCAGGTATGATCTTCATACCCAGTTCTCGACGTTCAGTTCCGGCACCCGGTCGAACTCGTTGCGGTTGTTGGTGACCAGGACAGCGCCCAGGCTGCGGGCATGGGCTGCAAGGAGGAGGGCGTTGGCGCCGATCGCGGTGCCGCGCTGCCGCAAGGCACGCCGGATTTCCGCGTAGTGCATCCCCGCCTCCGCCCCGAACGGCTGGATCTCCAGGTCGAGCCGAAACGCGTCCAGCTCCCGTGTGTTGCGCTCGATGTGAGCCGAATTCACGACCCCGTAGCACAGCTCCGCGTACGTGATTGACGAGATGCATATCCGGGCGGAGTGTTCCTCGAACCGTTCCCGGACACCGTGATCGCGCTCGTTGATGACGTAGATACAGATATTGGTATCGAGCATGTATCTCAACGAAGCTGGTCCCGCTCTTCAAGCGGCGGCTGCTGCCTTGCCGGCAGTGACCCGCGCGTGTCCCGGTCGAAGTAGGCACGCCAGTTCTTCCCGCGTGGACGCAGGGTGACCTGGTCTCCCTCCTTGATCACCTCGACCTCGGAGGTCTCGAACCGACACGCCGCCGGTAACCTGACCGCCTGACTTCTCCCGCTCCAGAACACCTTGGCGATGCCTCGATAGCTACCCGTCTTCCCCACGAATTCCATCCTCGGAGCAGTATACCATGAGATATATCTCCAAGGACAGGGCGCAACGGGCGTCGGCTCAGGTGCCGTGCAGGGTGGTGCGCAGGGGGTCGAGGTGGAGCTCGACGGTGGCGCAGGGCATGCCGATCGACCAGTGCTCCAGCACGGCGGGGTGCAGTTCGCCGAGCACGCCGATCGGGGTCCAGGTGCGCTCGCCGCCTTCCGCGGCGGAGGCGGCCGGGGAGGCGGCCTCGACGCGGGCGGCGCGGCCGGGGATGAAGCGGGGGTCGTCCAGCTCGATGAGGCGGTGCTCGGCGCCGAGGTAGAACAGCAGCGCGGCGAGGTGGGCGCTGGCGTCGTTGAAGCCGGCGGCGCGGTCCGCCACCAGCAGCGTACAGGCGTCGACGGTGCGCGAGCCGGTGGGGTCGGCGTCGTCGGGCAGCGCCACCTTGCCGACCTCGAACATGTGGTGCGGGTAGGCGGCGTTCTGGGAGCTCATCTCGGCGGCGAGCAGGCAGGGGATGATCGAGTCGCGCACCACGGCGTAGTTCTCGGTCATCGGGTTGGCCACCTCCACCAGCACCCGGTCGGGCGCGTTCATGCGCTCGGTGTAGTCGCGGCGCGCGCCGAGGTAGTTGAAGATCATCTCCTGGTAGCCGAGCCCCACCAGCACGTCGCGTGCCGCGCGCCCGAAGCGGGTCTGCTCGGTCAGGTGGCCGGGCGTGAACTCGTCCGGCAGCTCCGGCTCGAAGCTGCCGAGCCCGCGCCCGATGGCGATTTCCTCCACCACGTCGACGGCGTGCATGAAGTCGTTGCGGTAGGGCGGCGGGGTCACCACCACCGAAGATCCTTCCACGCGCGCTCGGCTGCCCATGCGCTGCACCAGCCGGCGCCCCTCCTCGGGGGCGATCGTCTCGCCGAGCAGGCGTTCGGCGGCCGCCAACTCGATGCGGGTCTCCGCCTGGAAGTAGCGCGGCGTCACCACGTCGCGGCCGTGGGCGGTGTGGTAGGGGTAGCGGACCAGCACCGGCTTGATGGCGTAGCCGGCGTCGGCCAGATCGCAGGCGGCGATCGAGGCCACCAGCAGCAGTGTGTCCAGGTGCGGCCCCGTCAATTCGACAAAGAAGTAGTCGTCGCCCACTTCGACGCTGCCGAGACCGGCGCTGTTGATCACCGGCGGGAACGACAGCGTGGCGCCGGCGGCGTCCTCCAGGTAGGGGAACGCCGGCTGCCCGCGCACGATGTGACCATATTCCTTCCCCTTGGGGTGGTGGTCGAGTATCTCGGTCAGCGACAACTCGTGCTCGAAGCCGAGCGGCACGAAGCGGGTGGTGTCCGGCGACGCGGCGCGGTAGCGCACCGGCCACTCGATGGCGGCGGCGCGGTACAGGCCCATGGCGATGGCGCGGCGGCGCTGGCCGTAGCTGTCGGACAGCTTCTCCTGCGACTGGATCAGCTCCAGCAGCAGCGCCTCGCCGACCGGCGGCCCGGCGGCCGTGAACGCGGCGATGCAGGGCCGGATCGTCTCCAGCGCCGGGTCTACCTCCACCACCCGTTCACCGGTGTCCGGCGGCGCCGCGCCGGTGGATACGAACGGGTAGTCGGGCAGCGCGTCGCCGCGGTAGCAGCGCAGGTGGCGGGCCAGCCCGGGGGTGGTCCACAGGTCGGGCCGGCTGGTGTCCTTGAGTTCGACCCGGCGCACGCCGGTAGCCGGATCGTAGCCCTCCACCTCCGCCTTGGCGGTGGACAGCAGCCGCTCCAGCTCATCGTCCGCCGGCACCGCGGCGCCTAGCAGGCTGGCGAGCAACTCGTCCCGTACGTCAATAGTCGGCATCGATCCTCTCGCTCTGCGTGCCACCCGGCACCGCGGCGCCCAACAGCCCGGCGAGCAACTCGTCTCGTCCGTCAACGGTCGGCATGGTTCTCCCGCTCAGTGCGCCACGCGCCGACGCACCTGGTCCAGGTCGGGCGAGAACAGGTCGCGGATGTCATCGATGCCCAGCGACATCATCGCCATGCGGTCGATGCCCAGGCCCCACGCCAGCACCGGCACGTCTACTCCGAGCGGGCGGGTCACCTCGGGGCGAAAAATTCCCGACCCGCCGAGTTCGATCCAGCCCACCGTGGGGTGGCGGATGAACACCTCCACCGACGGCTCCGTGAACGGAAAGTAGGCGGGCTCGTAGCGCACGTCGGCGCTGGCCGCGCCGGCCACCTCCTCGGCGAACAGCTTGAGCAACCCGAGCAGGGTTTTCAGGTTGACCTGCTCGCCGAGGACGATACCCTCGGTCTGGTAGAAGTCGGCCAGGTGCGAGGCGTCCACGTCGTCGGGCCGGAAGCAGCGCATGATGCCGAAGTACTTGCCCGGCACCTTGGCGCGGGTAAGGGTCTTGGCGGACACCACGGTGCCGTGGCTGCGCAGGATGGTGCGGCGCGCGAAGTCGGGGTCGAACCGGTAGCCCCAGCCGCGGCTGCCGGTCTGCCAGCCGTCGGCGTGGGTGGCCGCGACCCGCTGCAGGTAGGGCTCCGGCAGGCCGCTGGCGTGGCGCGGCTCCTTGATGAAGTACACGTCGTGCTCGTCGCGGGCGGCGTGGAACTGCGGCATGAACAGCGCGTCGCAGCACCAGAAGTTGGTCTCCACCAGCGGCCCGTCGAACTCCTCGAAGCCGAGCGCGGTGAGCTGGTCGCGCACCCGGTCAAGGTAGGCGGTGTACGGGTTGCGCCGCCCGAGCAGCACCCGGCCCGGCGGCGAGTTGACATTGTAGCGGCGGAACTGCACCTCGCGCCACGAGCCGTCGGCCAGCATGTCCTGCGTCAGCGCCCCCACCTCCACGCCGCTGAGGCCGGCTTCCGCCGCCGCGCGCCGCATCTCTTCTCCAGCCGCGGTCAGCACATAGCTCACCGTCTCGGTCTCGGTGGCGCGAAACACGCCGCGCGCCGCCCCCCGCTTGCGGCTCAGTGCCGCCGCCTGCGCGCGCTCCGCTTCGCTCAGCGCGTCGGCCGCCACGCCGCCGCCCAGCCGCTCCAGAAGCCCGCGTACGGTGGCCACACGCGCGCTGTCGCCGCCGGCCGCGCTCACCTGCCGGCCACCGTCCATAGCCAGCACGCCTTCCCGCGCCAGGGCGCCGTAGGCCGATCCGACATCGCGCTGCTGCAGCCCCAGCCGGGCGGCAATCTCCGGCATCGGCAACGGCCCGGTGTCGCGCAGCAGGGCCACCATGCGCTCCTCCGGCAACCCGTCGCGGCGGTACTGCTCGCCCAGTTCGGTCAGCTCGTAGCGCACCTCCCGGACCCGCTCGCGCTCCGCGATCAGCCCCTTGTCCAGCAGCCAACTGAAGGCTTGGTTGCACTGTCCCAGAATCATCCCGGCCGCCGCTATCACGTCGGCACCCGTGAACGGCGCATCCCCGGCGACCGCGCGCAGGGTACGGATTTCCAGCGGATGTAACTGTTCTACGGCGTTCATGACTGTGGCTCGGTAGGTTCAAGTTACGTCAGCGGCGCAGCGGTTGTCGAGTGCTACCACAACCACCCATCGCTTACGTCGACGTGCGCGAGCGGAGAATCAACCGGCGCTATACGGAACTCTCAACCAACCGAGGTACCACCTGCACGTCGTTCTGATGCTGCGACTCTGCGATATCGACGCTCTACCACCCTTGAGGCTTCGAGATGGTGGTTCCCGGAATGAGAGCGGGAAGCTGTGCCGCCTTCAACATTGTTGCGCGGATGTGACGGACATGACTGGCGACGTTCCTCAGCTTTGGCGCCATGGGCCAACGTCCCGGGCACACCACCATGACTGGTTTGCGTTGTTCCACCGTAACCATGCGAATTGGCTCAACCAAGTCGGTGTCGTTCGACATCACTACCGCGTAGTCGAACAGTCCCTTCCAAGCGTCGTTCAACAGATGTACCGCCAGGTTAACGTCAGAGCCCTTTTCTTCCATCGAGTGGACTTCGGCGATCACTGCATCAGGAAGCGGCGGCGTGATCCGACGTTTCTTCTTTCCCGTACTCGATTGCCGATAGCTCTTCACCGGCAACGTCTGTGGACGAGGCCGACCTACGACTCTGTGGTCCCCGGCGGGCAAGGTAGCAACCGTCGGTGCGTGGATTGCTCTGCCGGCGACCGGCAGGTTAGTGAGCGGACGCCAAATCGTTTTGGCCAGAAAGCTACCCATGTGTATCTCTACCTCTGGTAACGTCTGAAGTGCGCTCAAGAAAGCTTGTTGACGGGCCGGCGCTCTCTTGTTCGATACTCCAGAGACGCGCGCCGTGAAGTACTTCAGCTTGTCCACGACAAAACCCGCAGGTACCAACTGACGGGCCAACCCGACAAGATCAAGCCACTTGTACGGCGTACGCTTGACGGCGCCGTAGTACAGATTGAAGCCGTAGACGTAGACGTAGACGTAGACGTAGACTCTGACTTGCAAGGCTACTCCCCGAAATAGCAAGGGTCGCTCCGAAGAGCGACCCCTGAGCCGACAGCACGCTGCCGGCGGGTAACTGGTCGAAGTCTACTATATGTGTCGCCGGCATGCAAGTACCCCACCGACGAATGTTCTGATGGGTCGCCAGATCTCCCGCAACACCTGCGGCGGTGATCAGCCGTGTGGGTCGCGGGGGGCGCCGGGGACCACGTAGCCGAGCACTACGGTGATCAGGTAGGCGGCCAGCAGCACGACCCCGAAGCCCTTGCTGAACTCGCCCTCGGCGCGGCTCACCCCGACGCGCAGCACCAGCACCACGAACAGCATCGACGGGAAGAACAGGAAGAAGAACTGCGGCGGCACCTCCAGCCCGCCGCGGGTGGCGGCAGCGGCGGCGCCGCTCACGAACAGCACGTTCAGCACGTCGGCGCCGAGCACGTTGCCGATCGCCAGGGCGCCGTGCCCCTTGCGCACCGCCGTGACCGAGGTGACCAGCTCCGGCAGCGAGGTGCCGAACGCGACCAGCGTGGCGGCGATGATGGCGTCCGGTATGTGCAGGCGCAGCGCGGTCTCCTCCACGGCCGGAATCAGCAGGCGCGACCCGACCACCACCATCGCCAGGCCCGCCGCCAGCTTCAGCAGCGCCGGCAGCGTGTTCTCGTTGGCGCCGCCGGCATGCGCCTCGGCCTCCTCCGCGCCGGGCGCCGGTGCGTCCTTCGACCAGGCGATGGAGCGCCACAGGTAGAGCGCAAGCAGCACCAGGAAGGCGACCCCGACCAGTTGCGGCAGCCGTCCGCCGGCGCTGAAGGTGGCGCGCAACGCAAGGTAGGGTACGCACGCCGCCACCAGCAACAGCGCGCTCGCCACCTGGATCCAGCTCTGCCGGCTCACCAGCCGCCGTTCGACCGGCACCCGCCCGATCAGGATGGCCAGACCGAGGATCAGCCCGGTGTCGGCGATAATGGAGCCGACCGCGTTGCCGAGCGCCAGGCCGGGGGCGCCCTGCAGCGCCGCGAACACGCTGACCGAAGCCTCCGGCAGGGTGGTGCCGATGCTGACGATGGTGGCGCCGATCAGCATGGTGGGTACCCCCCAGCGCAGCGACAGCGCCACCGCCTGGTCGACCAGCAGGTCCGCGCCCTTGACCAGCACCAGGATCGATCCCGCGATGATCGCAAACAGGGCGGGGAGCGGTAGTTGCTGAGCCAGTCCGGTCAGCCATGCTTCCATAGCGGCGCTTGGTCTCCTTGCCGGCGTGGCGGCAACCGAAAGGCGGCATGGCCGCCCCGGTGCAGCCGGGCGGGGTGGCCCGATAGTGGCAAGAGGGTGCCAGTCGATGTCAAGCGCCCACGAACGCCGCGCGCGCCGGACGCGGCGCGCAAAAGCGCCAGGCCACGGCGCGCCATTGTCAGTGACATGGATACCTCAACCAGCAATGGCCTGCCACGCATTCGCGTGCCGCACCCCGCACCAGTCATCGCACCGCAGGCGCCGCCATCCTTGCCCGGCGCCGTACCGGTGCGCCGCGAAACAGAACCGGGCGAGTCGATCCGTTACCGGGAGGTCAACTACCACGCGGACGTGCGCGACCTGCCGCCTGCCGAACGCCCGCGTGAACGGCTGCTGGCGGCCGGTGCGCGAATTCTGTCCAACGCCGAGTTGATCGCGGTCCTGCTGCGTTCCGGATCGGCGGGCGCCAACGTGCTGCAGCTGTCGGCACGGTTGCTCGCCGATTTTGGCGGCCTGCGCGGCCTGGCGCACGCTTCGGTGGCGGAGCTGTGCTCGCTGCGCGGGATCAGCGAGACCAAGGCGTGCCAGATTCTGGCCGCGCTGGAGCTGGGGCGGCGCTCAGCCTCGCTCGGACCCGCGGACCGGCCGCTGATCAGCACGCCCGAAGATGTCGACCTTCTGCTGCGCGCCGATCTCGCGCCGCTGGCGCAGGAGAAACTGTACGTACTGCTGCTCAACACCAAGCAGGAGCTGCTGCGCGTGCACGAGGTGTACCAAGGCACGGTCAATTCGGCGTCGGTGCGGATTGCCGAAGTGCTCCGGCCGGCGATCAAGGACAATTGCCCCAACATCGTCGTGGCACACAACCATCCCTCCGGCGATCCCTGTCCCAGCGCCGATGACATCCGCGTCACCCGCCGACTGGCGCGCAGTGCCGAAACGATGGACATTTGCCTGCACGACCACGTGGTGATCGCCGCCGCCGGCTTCGTGAGCATGAAACGCCGCGGCCTCGGCTTCGACCCGGACCTGCCGAATTGACCGGCACCCGGCGGCCGCGCGCTACAGGTCCAACTCCGCCTCCAGTTGGGCAATCGCCTCGCGCATGAACGCCACCTTGGGCGCCGCCATCCGGCGCGCACGTTCGAAGTGGAAGCTGTCGGCGTGGCCGAGCCGCTCGCGCAGCAGATCCAGCACCTCCTGCATGGTCTTGTAGTGGTGCCAGAAGAAGGCGCCGATGGCGAGCCGCGCGAACCCGATGGCGCCGGTGGTGTCGAGCAGATTGGCATCGTACAGAAGCTTGCCTTCGACGGTGGTGGGCCGGCTGCCTGGGCGGTGCTGGCGAATCGCCTGAATCACCAACTGGGTGCGGTCCGGCGGGAACCCGGTCTCGGACAAGATCAACTCCGCCTTCTCGGCGGCCTCGGCCAGCCGCCGGGCGGGGATCTCGACGTTGTGCAGAAAACACGCCGCGTGCAGCACGTCGTCGTCGTACCGCTCTCCCTCGCCGATCTCGCGCGCCAGGTGGTACACCCGGTAGGAGTGCTCGAAACCGGACGCCAGCCGCCCCGCGGTCAGATCCTTGACATATTGAACAATCAGCTTGCGCACGCCACCAAGTGTACCGCGATCCGCGCCTGAACGCATCGGCGGCGCCGCTTTCGCGCACCACCGCCTGCACGGCGCAGGGGCACTCCGGCACCCCGGCACTCCGGCACTCCGGCGGGCGTCTTGACACGGGAAAAGCGGTCTCCATAGTGTCTGCCATGGTCGTCGTTCTCGATCGCGGCATCAGCGCGCAGCACAAGCGGGCGGTGCGCGAGTTCCTCACCGGGCACCGGTACCAAATCCGCGAGCTGCTTCAGGACGGAGAGCCGATCCTCGGGGCGGTTGGCGGCGACCCACTCGACCAGCGCCGGATTGAAGGGTTGCCGGGCGTGGCGCAGGTGATCCCCCTCAATCAGCCCTACAAGCTGGCGTCGCGCGAATTCAAGGGCACCGAAACCGAAATTGCCGTCGGTCCGATCAAGATCGGCGGCGGGCGCCTGGCCGTGGTCGCCGGCCCGTGCGCGGTGGAGTCGCGCGAGCAGATCTTCGAGGTCGCGGCACAGCTCAGGGAGTCGGGCGCCGTTGCGCTGCGCGGCGGCGCCTTCAAGCCGCGCACCTCGCCGTACTCGTTCCAAGGCCTCGGCAAGCCCGGCGTCGAGTTGCTCAAGGAAGCGGGCGAGCGCTACGGCATGCCGATCTTTTCCGAGGTGGTTGCGGCGGAGTACCTGCCCATGCTCGCCGATTGCGTGGACGTGCTGCAGGTCGGCGCGCGCAACATGCAGAACTTCGAACTGCTCAAGCGGGTCGGCGCACTCGGCAAGCCGGTGCTGCTGAAGCGCGGTCTCGCCGCCACCATCGAGGACCTGCTGATGTCGGCGGAGTACCTGATGGCGCACGGCACCGACTCGGTGATCCTGTGCGAACGCGGCATCCGTACGTTCGAGACCTACACCCGCAACACCCTCGACCTGTCCGCCATCCCGGTGGTCAAGAAGCTCAGCCACCTGCCGATGCTGGTCGATCCGAGCCACGGCACCGGGCGCCGCGACCAGGTGCAGCCGATGGCACTCGCCGGCGTGGCGGCCGGCGCCGACGGCATCCTGGTGGAAGTGCACCCGGATCCCGACACGGCGCGCTCCGACGGCCCGCAGTCGCTCTACCCCGGCCAGTTCGAAAAGCTGATGCGCGACATCGAGCGGCTGGCGCCGGTACTCGGCAAGGAGGTGCTGCGGTTGCCGCGCACCGACCGGCCGCGGCAGCGCGCGGTGTCCGCGCCGGACACGGAGACGGACGCGGTCAGCGTGGCATTCCAGGGCGAGCGCGGCGCGCACAGCGAGAACGCGATCTACCAGTACTTCTCCGACCCGCGCCCGGTACCGGGCCGCGAGTTCCAGGACGTGTTCCGGATGGTGCTCGACGGCTCGGTCGACTTCGGCGTGCTGCCGGTGGAAAACTCCCTGACCGGCTCGATCCACCAGAACTATGACCTGCTGATGCAGTACCCCGACGTGCACATCGTCGGCGAGATCACCATCCGCATCCGGTGGTGCCTGATCGCGCCGCCCGGTTCCTCCACCGCGCGCATCCGGCGCGTGCTGTCTCATCCGCAGGGACTGGCGCAGTGCGCCCGGTTCCTGGCCGGGTTCCCGGAGTGGGAGGAAGTGCCGTTCTACGACACCGCGGGCGCGGTGGCGGAGGTGGCGCGGGGCGGCGACGTTACGCAGGCGGCGCTTGCCGGCGCCGCCGCGGCGCGCGAGCACGGTATGGAGATCCTGGCCGAAGGCGTGGAGACCAACATCCGGAACTACACCCGGTTCGTGGCCCTGGCGCGCGCCGGTCAGGCGGAGGTTCCCGATCCCACGCGCGCGTCGATCGTGTTCTCGGCACGCGACGAGCCCGGCAGCCTGTTCCAGGTCCTGCAGGTGCTCGCGGACAACAACCTCAACATGAAGAAGCTGGAGTCGCGGCCCATTCCCGGCAGCCCCTGGGAGTACATGTTCTACGTCGACCTGGACGTGCCCGCCGAACGCGCCTTGTTCGACCGCGCCATGGAGCAGGTCCAGGCGGCCGCCGCCAGCTACCGGCTCCTCGGCCTGTATCACTCCAACAAGGGCCGCTGAGCCAAGTCGCAACCATCCCGCCGGCACCCCGCGCGCCTTGTCGGCCGGCGGTCCGGGCGCCGCGGGAAGCGCCACGGAGCGCAGGCCATTGTACCTGGCGTGACACGATGGCGGACACCCGGATCCTGCGCGTGGCGACGCGCGGCTGCCGGCGCTACCGCGGCGATGGCCCTGATGTCGCTGTGCGGCTGCAACCTGTTCCCCGGACCGCGGGAAGTTTACCTCCCCGAACTGCCCGCGGGGTGGCGGCACTTCGCGATCATCCTGCGGCTCACCGCCGTGGACGCCCGCGACGGCGCCGAGCAGCGGCTGCCCGACGCGCTTCCGGGATCCGTCGCCGTGCTCCCGGTCGGCCGCCACACCGCCACCGTGGTTGTCGCCGAACCGGTGGTAGTAGGGCCGGCGGGCGCCAGCGGCCGCAGTGTGCTACCTCCCGCACTGCGGCTGCGGCCCGCCGGCGGCGTCGTACCGCTCCACGTCGACGCCGGCGGCGAGTTGCGGGTCACCTGGGAGGGCGGCGTGCTGGCTACGCTGATCCTGGACCTGTGGCGCGGCGGAGCGAACCCGTGGCTGCTCAACATCGAACGCCTGGATCGGGAACTGGGCGTGCGCGCCGGCGCCGACCCGTGGGCACTTGATCGCAGCGCCATCCTGGCCGCGCTGCAGGCCGGCGAGATGAGCGTCTCGGCAATTCGCCCGCGCCCGAAGCACACGGTCCGCCTGACGCTGCCGGCCGGGCGCTGGGCGTGGTGGGATCCTTGGGCGGCCCCGCTGCACAGCGATGGCCAAACCGCCTTCACGATACAGTTGCCGGCCGGCTATCACCTGCTGATTCACGACAGCGGCGCCGCGCAAGCCGTGCAGGTCGGCGACGACGGGACCGTACTGATCACGCCCGTGGCGGACGCCTTTGCGCCCTGACCCGAACGCCGTGCGTGTCGGCGACGACGCCGTCCGGCGACCCGCGGCGAATACCTTATCCTGACCGGCCGCGCCGGTCCCCGCGCTCCGGCGGCGCCGCTCTGGCACAGGCAATCCCGGCCGCGTAAGATGCGCGGCGTCTTGCACCGCAGCCGCGCTTCCCGCTTCGCCGCCGCCATCTTCGACCTGGACGGCACGCTGGTCGATTCGCTGCCCGACTTGGCAGCCGCCATGAACGCCACCCTGCGCGCGCTCGGCGAGCCGGTCCACCCGCTGCCGTTC
This sequence comes from Spirochaetaceae bacterium, assembly GCA_028821475.1. Lineage (GTDB taxonomy): Bacteria > Spirochaetota > Spirochaetia > SZUA-6 > Bin103 > Bin103. The sequence continues at coordinate 50,505 of JAPPGB010000054.1, read as the reverse complement.
TACCTGCCGCTGATCGGCGGCGGCGTGGAGGTGATGGTGGCCGGCGCCATCGATCCCGACCGCCGCAGTGAGCGCCTGGTGGCGACCGCCGGCGCCATGATGCGCGCCCACTATCGCCGCAACGCGCTGCGCACCACGCGGCCCTACCCCGGCGTGCGCGCACTCCTCGCCGACCTGACCCGCCGGCGCGTCCCGATGGCGGTGCTGTCCAACAAGCTGCACCCGGAGACCGTGCACGTGGTGCGGGGCGCGTTTCCGGGTGTGCCGTTCCGGGCGATCCTGGGGCTGCAGCCGCCGCGCCCCGCCAAGCCGGACCCGGCCGGCATCCTGGAACTGTGCCGGGCGCTGCGCGTCGCCCCCTGGCGCGTGCTCGTGGTGGGTGACGGCGACACCGACATGCTCGCCGCCCGCCGCGCCGGCGCCTGGCCGGCGGGCGCCACCTGGGGCTATCGCAGTCCGCGCGCGCTGCTGGCGGCCGGCGCCGCCCGCCTGGCACCCCATCCAAGCGCGGTGCGCGCCTACCTCGCCTCCTGAAGCGCTCCCTGCGGCGTTGACGCGAGCTGCTGCCCGGCTACGGGCGCACGCGCTTGCGGTCGCGTGGAAACAGGGAGGCCTGCTTGACGCTGGCCAGCCCGAGAATGGTCTGCGTGAGCCGCTCGAGGCCGATCGCGAAGCCGCCGTGCGGCGGGCAGCCGTAGCGGAACACGGACAGGTAGTCGCTCATCGCCTCCGGGTCGAGGCCGAAGCGCCGCATGCTGTCCACCAGGGTGGCGTAATCGCTGATGCGCCGCCCGCCGGAGGTGATCTCCTGGCCGCGGAACAGCAGGTCGAACGACATGGTCCGGTTGCCGCCGGAGGGATACGTGTAGAAGGGGCGCTTGCGGCGCGGGTAGCCGTACACGAACGCCGCGCCGATGCCGTGCTCGGCGGCAGCCTGGTCGCACAGCACGCGCTCGCCCTCGGGATTGATGTCGTACACCCGCCGTCCGGTCGCCTCGGCGACGGCGGCGCGCGCCTCGTCGTGGCTGAACCGCGGGATCGCGGCCACCTCGGCGGGGGTCGGCAGCGTGGCCTGCCACGCCTCGAGCACGTCGGCGCAGTCGCGCGCCAGGCCGGCGAACATGCCCGCGAGCAGGCGCTGCTCCAGGTCCATCAGGTCGTGCTCCGAATCGATGAACGCCGTCTCCACGTCCAGCGACACGTACTCATTGATGTGGCGCGGCGTATCGTGCTTCTCCGCCCGGTAGGCCATGCCGATCTCGAACACCTGCTCCAGCCCGGCCGCCACCATCGCCTGCTTGTAGAGCTGCGGCGATTGCGCCAGGTACACGGTGCGGTCGAAGTACTCCACGGCAAACAGCCCGGTGCCGCCCTCGGTGCCGCTGCCGATCAGCTTGGACGACTTGATCTCCGTGAACCCCTCGCCGCGCAGGTGCTCGGCGAAGTGGTGCACGATGGCGGCCTGCAGCCGGAAGATGGCCAGCGTCTTGGGGTTGCGCAGGCTCACCATGCGGTGCTCGAGCATGGCGTCGAGACTGAGCTGCGACGGGTCCTGGTTCACCGCCAGAGGCAACTCCCCGGCCGCCGCGGAGATGACCTGCAGCCGCTGCGCCTTCACCTCGTAGCCGCCCGGCGCCTTGCCGTTGGCGGCCACCACACCGCCAATCTCCACCACCGACTCCAGGGTGACCGGGGCGCCGGCGCCGTCGGTGGGTGCGCTGTCGAACACCACCTGGCAGATGCCGGAGCGGTCGCGCAGCAGCACGAAGCAGACGCCGCCGAGGTCGCGCTGGCGGTGCACCCAGCCGCGCAGCAGCACCGCGGCGCCGGTGTGCCCGGCCAGCTCGCGCGCCAGGATGCGCTCCTTCCCCGGCGTTGCGCTAGCCATCGTCGCGCGATTCCCCGGTGCGCGCCGGTTCGTACAGCGCCTCGATCAGCGCATGCACCTGGTCGGGGTGTGCGCGGCCGGCCGTATGGCGCATCACCTGTCCCACCAGGAACCCGGCCGGCTTGCGTTCGCCGGCGGCGATCTGCGCCGCGACGCGCGGGTTGCCGGCCACGATGCGCTCCAGGATGGGGCGCAACTCGCCGGAATCGGTGATCTGGCGCAGTCCGTCCTGCTCCACCACGGCTTCCGGGTCGCGGTCCTCGACGATCACCTTGGCCAACACCTGCTTGGCGATCTTGCCGTTCACTTCGCCCCTCACGAGCATGGCCAGGAGTGCGGCCAGGCGCTCCGGCGTCAGGTGGCTGGCGGCCAGCGTCTCGCGGCGCTGGTTGAGGTGCCCCCGGATGTCGGCGCCCAGCCAGCGGGCGGCCAGTGACGCGTCTGCGCCCGCAGCCACCGTGCGCTCGAAGAAGTCGGCGGTGTCGGGCTCGGCGGTCAGGAACGCGGCTTGCTGCGCGGTCACCGCGTGCTGCTCCCGCATCCGGTCGCGGCGCGCCAGCGGCAGCTCCACCTGGCGCTCCTCGACCGCGGCGAAGAAGGCTTCGTCGGGACAGAACGGCGGCAGGTCCGGCTCCGGGAAGTAGCGGTAGTCGTCTTCGCTCTCCTTGACCCGCATCGGCTCGGTGCAGTCGCGGTTCTCGTTCCACAGCCGCGTCTCAACACGCACCGCACCGCCGGCGGCCAGCACCGCGGTCTGGCGCCCGATCTCGAACGCAAGCGCGTTGCGCACGAACTTGAACGAGTTGAGATTCTTGATCTCCACCTTGCTGCCGAGGCCGGCGCCGGCGCGGTTCACCGACACGTTGGCGTCGCAGCGCAACGACCCCTGCTCCATGTTGCCGTCGCACACGCCCAGGAACCGCACCATGCGGCGGAACTCCTCCAGGAACTGCTCGGCGGCGGTGGCGCCAGTGAGCTCGGGCTGCGTGACCACCTCCACCAGGGGCGTTCCGGTGCGGTTGTAGTCGAGCAGCGAGATGTCGCCGGCGTGAATCATCTTGCCGGCGTCCTCTTCCAGGTGTACCTCGCGAATGCCGACCGACGTGGGGTTGCCGTCGACTTCGGCGGTGAACGCCCCGTCCCGTCCGACCGGCGCTCCGAATTGCGAAATCTGGTAGTTCTTGGGCAGGTCGGGGTAGAAGTAGTTCTTGCGCTCGAACACCGTGCGCGTGCTCAGGGTGCAGCCGAGCGTGCGCGCGAGCACGTACGCGCCGAGCACCGCCTCGCGGTTCAGCGCCGGCAGGATGCCGGGGTAGCCGAGGCAGACCGGGCACACGTTCTCGTTCGGGCGGTCGCCGAACGCGTTGCGGCATTGGCAGAACACCTTCGAGTCGGTGATCAGTTGCACGTGGATCTCCAGCCCGATGTGGGGCTGGTAGGCGGCGGCGCCGGTCGAGGCCTTCGCGGTCACGTCAGCCATCCTCCCCGGAGGCGGCGCTGGCGCCCGGCACAGCGCCGGGGCCGAGGTAGCGGGGCGGGCGCGGCGTCTCGAACTGCGCCGCCAGCGGCTCGGCAACGCGAAACAGCAGATCCTCGCGGAAGTAGGGCGCCATGAACTGCACGCCGACCGGCAGCCCGCCGTCGATGATGCCCGGTACCGCCAGCGCCGGGTGGCCGGTCAGGTTGGCGGCGCAGGTGAACAGGTCGCCCTGCTTCTGGCGGAAGGCGTCGAGGCCGGCGTCGCCGTGCGCAAACGGCGGCACCGGAAAGGTGGGCATGAGCAGCAGGTCCACCTCGCCGAAGGCACGCTCGAACGACCGGCGGATGAGGGTGCGAATACGCTGGGCGCGCTGGTAGTACTGCTCCTGGAAGCCGGAGCGCAGCACGTAGGTGCCAACCAGGATACGCAGCTTCACCTCGGCCCCGAAACCGGCGCTGCGCGCCGCGATGGTCATCTCCTCGGCGTCGGCCGCGCCGTACCCGTCGCGCGCCCCGTAGCGCACGCCGTCGTAGCGGGCCAGGTTGGCACTCGCCTCGGCGGTGGCGATGACGTAATAGGCGGGGACCACGTATTCCAACGAGCCGAGCTCCACCGGCACACAGCGGACGCCCGCTTCGCGCAGCCGCTCGCGGCACGCTTCCAGCGCTCGGCGCACGGCCGGATCCACCCCCTCCAGGATGCCGTTCGGGACGCCCACCGCGAGGCCGCCGGGCACCCGATCCGGCGGCGGCATCGGATAGTCCGCGGACGACTGATCAAGCTGATCGACGCCGCGCATGGTCTCGAACACCACCCGCGCGGTGGCCGGGTCGGAGGCGGTTACGCCGATCACGTCCAGGGAGGAGGCATACGCCACCAGCCCGAACCGCGACACCGCGCCGTAGGTGGGCTTGAGGCCGTACACGCCGCAGAACGACGCCGGCTGCCGCACCGAGCCGCCGGTGTCGGAGCCGAGCGCGAACGGCACCAGGCCGGCTGCCACCACCGCCGCCGAGCCGCCGCTCGAACCGCCCGCCACCACCGCCGGGTTCCAGGGATTGCGTACCGGACCGAAGCAGGAGTGCTCGCTCGACGAGCCCATTCCGAACTCGTCGAGATTGGTCTTGCCCACCACCCGCGCCCCGGCGCGCTGCAGCCTGGCCACCGCGGTGGCGGTATAGGGTGCCGCGAGGCCACGCAGCAGCGCCGAGCCGCAGGACAGCGAGAATCCCTCCACCGCGATGTTGTCCTTGACCGCGAACGGCACTCCGGCCAGCACCGGAGCCGCGGTGGCGCCGTCGGCGGCGGCCGCCTGCGAGCCGCCTGCGCCGTTGCTGCCGGCCGCACCGCCAGCGGCGGATACGCCGCGCGCCGCGTCCACTTCGACGAACCCGTTGATCGCCTCGTCGGCCGCCAGCGCCGCCTGCTGCCAGCGCCGCGCGCCGCCAGCGCTGCTCATCACGGCAGACCATGCCGCGGCGGCTGCCGGCCGCCCTTTATCGATCATACCAGTCAACATGTACGTCTGAATCCCGGACTCTCGGGCACTTATAGCACGTTGGGTACCGTGAAGTGATCGTCCTCGCTCTCCGTTGCCGTCTCCAGGAGCCGCTCCGGCGAAGCCGCGGCCCAGCGCTGCTCGGACGCCACCACGGCATCGGGACGCAGCCGGTTGCGCGGCACGAGCGCATGCGTGGTCGGCTCCACGTCGCCGACGTCGGCCGCCGCCATGACATCGAAGTACGCCAGGATCTGCTGCACGCCGGCGCGAAGCCGGTCGCGTTCCGAGCTGCTCAGGCGCAGCCGCGCCATCTGCGCGGTGACCTCAAGTTCCGCTTCGCTGAGGGTGTGCCGGTACTCCATCGGACCTCGCGTAAGATGATTGCATGCTCGCCGGCCTGTCAAGCTGACCGGTTGACCGCTGACCCGGCGCGGGCCGGACTCGGCACCGGCGGTGAGCCGCCCCTTGCGGCGCCGCGCCCTCGCCTCGGCCCGCCTCGCCCCGCCTCGCCCGCGGGTGCGTTGCCTTGCGGCATCGGCCTGCTATAAGTTCTCCCGACGGTGAGCACCATCGGATTCATAGGGGCCGGCAACATGGGGTTCGCACTGGCCGGGAGCCTGCAGCGCGCCGGCCTGGCGACGCGGATCTGCGTGTACGACAAGCTGGCCGAGCGCTGCGAGCTGTTCCGGAGCGAGTTCGACGGGGTCACCGTCGCCGGCGAAGCAGGCGCCGTGAGCGGTGCCGCCGACGCCACCTTCCTGGCGGTCAAGCCGCAGGACGTGCAGGCCGCCACCGCCGGCCTGGAGGACAGCGGCGCGCTGATCATCTCGATCCTGGCCGGCGTCTCGCTGGCCGCGCTCGGCGCCCGGCTGCCGCGCGCGCGGCTGGTGCGGGTGATGCCGAACACGCCCTGCCTGGTCGGCGCCATGGCGGCGGGGTTCACCGTCGCCGACGGCGTCGGCAACGACGACCGGGCCCTGGTGACCCGCCTGCTGGCCGCCGCCGGTGTGGCGATCGAGGTACCGGAGGAGCAGCTCGACGCGGTTACCGGCCTGAGCGGGTCGGGGCCCGCCTACTTCGCTCGCTTCGTTGAGTGGCTGAGCGACGCCGGGGTGCAGCAGGGACTCGCCCCGGAAGTGGCGGCGGCACTGTCCGTGCAGACCGCGCTCGGCACCGCGCTACTCATGCAGCGGCAGGGGATGGCACCCGCCGCCCTGGTCGACATGGTCAGTTCGCCGGGCGGCACCACCGTCGCCGGACGCCGCGAACTGGAGGCGGGCGCGGTGCGGACGGCGCTGGAGCGCACGGTTGCCGCGGCGACCGCGCGCAGCCGCGAGCTGGGGGAGTGAAAACGAGCAGTATGACGGTACGCGAGATGGCCGCGGCGGCCCGCATCGCCAGCCGGCGGTTGGCCACCGCCTCGACGGCGGCCAAGAACGCCGCCCTGGAGCGCATCGCCGCCAGTCTGGAGGCGCGCCGCGAGACGATCCTGGCCGCCAACCGGGAAGACCTGGAGCATGCGGCCGGCGCCGGCGTGGCGGCGCCGCTGATCCAGCGGCTGGGCCTGGAGAAGAAGTACGGCGGCGTGGTGGAGGGGGTGCGGCAACTGATCGCGCTGCCCGATCCGGCCGGTGAGATCCAGTGGCGGCGGCGCCTGGACGACGACTTCGTGCTGACCCGGATCGCGGTGCCGATCGGCGTTCTGGGCATCGTGTTCGAATCGCGCCCCGATGCACTGGTACAGATCGCCACGCTGTGCCTGAAGTCGGGCAACGCCGCCATTCTCAAGGGTGGCTCGGAGGCGAGCCGCACCAACGCCGCGCTGTTCGACGCCATCGACGCGGCGCTGCGCGAGGATCCGGCGCTGGCCGGCGCCCTGCACCTGGCCGAGACGCGCGCCGAGATCCAGTCGCTGCTCGCCCTCGACGACCTGGTCGACCTGATCATCCCGCGCGGCAGCAACGAGCTGGTGCGCGACATCAAGGACGCCACGCGTATCCCGGTGATGGGTCACGCCGACGGCATCTGCCACGTGTACGTCGACGCCGGCGCCGACGTGGCGATGGCCGTGCGCATCATCCGCGACGCCAAGACGCAGTATCCGGCGGTGTGCAACGCGGCCGAGACGCTGCTCGTGCACGAGGCGATCGCGCCGCGCTTCCTGCCGGCGGCGGCGGCCGCGTTGCGGGATGCCGGCGTGGAGTTGCGCGGCGACGCGGCCGCGCGTGCGCTCATCGACGCGGCGCCGTGCAGCGACGCCGACTGGGATACCGAGTACCTGGACCTGGTGCTGGCCATCAAGGTGGTCGCCGGCCTGGGCGAGGCGGTCGAGTTCATCAACGCGCACGGCAGCCACCACACCGACACCATCGTCACCGGCGACGCGACGGCGGCCGAGGGCTTTCTGGCCCGGGTCGATTCGGCCACCGTGCTGTGGAATGCTTCCACCCGCTTTGCGGACGGCTTTCGTTTCGGCATGGGCGCCGAGGTGGGCATCTCCACCAACCGCGTGCACGCCCGCGGCCCGGTGGGGCTGGACGGGCTGGTCACCTACAAGTACCAGGTGCGGGGGTCGGGCCAGGTGGTGGCCGACTACGAGAGCGGCGCACGCTCCTACCACTACGAGGAGTTGCGCTAGTGTGGTGTCCCGGAAACTCCCCTACCCGGGAACGAACCCCAGCGGCGCCGCTGTCGACGCCGGAGCGCCGCGGGACACCACGCTCGTGACCCGGCTCATCAAGATCGGCAGCGCCCTGATCAGCCCCTCCGGGCGGCTCGATCACGTGTTCCTGGTTTCCAAGTGCACGGAGATCGCCGCGCTGATGGAGGCCGGCGACCGCATCGTGCTGGTCAGCTCCGGGGCGGTGGCCGCCGGCATGGAGGTCACCGAGCACCACCAGCGGCCGAGCGAGACGCTGGAACTGCAACTGCTCGCCGGCATCGGCCAGACCCGGCTCATGAAGTACTACCGCGACTACCTGGGCTACTACGGGCGGCAGACCGCGCAGCTTCTGCTGACCCACCACAACTTCGCCTCGCCGGGCGAGGAGCGCACGGTGAGCCGGCTGCTGGAGGCGTACCTGGAGCGCGGCATCGTACCGATCATCAACGAGAACGACGTGGTCAACAAGGAGGAGTTGGAACACCGCGGCCACTTCACCGACAACGACATTCTCGCCGCCCTGGTCGCCGAGCGGCTGCACGTCGACCAGGCGCTGCTGCTGACCAACGTGGACGGACTGATGCACCGCCGCGACGACGGCAACGGCGGCCACGCGGACACCCTGGTGCGCCTCGTGGAGGCGGTCACCGACGACGTGAAGGCGTTGGCCTGGGGCGGCCCGTCGCCGGTCGGGCTCGGCGGCATGTACTCCAAGGTCGTGGCCGCCGAACGCATGACCGCACGCGGCATCGAGGTGATCGTCGGCAACGGCCGCCTGCCGCTGTCCACGCTGATCCACGATCCGGACCGGCGCACGGTGTTCCCGGCGCGTCCAACCGCCCAACATGCCGGGCCGGCGGCCGCGTCGGGAGCCCCCGCCACCGCCCGGTAGCCGGGTCGGCGCGCCCTCCGCCGACGAACCCGTCCCGCGCCGGCGGCCGGGACATGGCACACGGTCGGACCGGCGGCAGACGCCGCCGGCGCGCGGCGGGTCTACGCGGCGGCCGCCACCAGCGCGTCGGCCAGCATCCGGCACTCCGACACCGTGTGCGCGGTGGACAGAAAACCCACCTCGTAGCCGGACGGCGGCAGGTACAGGCCGCGCTCCAGGAAGCCGCCGTAGGCGCGGTTGAAACGCTCGATCGCGGCGGCGGCGACCTGATGCGCGGCGCGCGGGCGGCCGGTTCCGTAGTAGGGCCACAGCATCGACCCGCTGCGGATCAACTGCACGCCGGGCGCGGCGGCGGCGCCCAGCGCCTCCTCGACGGCGGCGCCCAGGCGCTCCAGCTCGGCGTAGCGCGCGCGGTCGGTCAGGGCCTCCAGCGTGGCGACGCCGGCCGCCACCGACAGCGGGTTGCCGCTCAGGGTGCCCGCCTGGTACACCGCGCCGACCGGGGCGAGTTGCTCCAGCAGCCCGGCACGCCCGGCGATCGCGCCGATCGGCATGCCCCCGCCGATGATCTTGCCGAGCGTCACCAGGTCGGGCTGCAGCCGGGCGGCGGCGGGCGACGCGCCGTAGCGCAGGCGGAACCCGGCGATCACCTCGTCGGCGATCAGCAACGCACCTGCGCGGCGGGTCTCCGCGGCCAGGTGATCCAGGAACGCGCCGCGCTGCAGCAGGAGCCCGTTGTTGGCCGGCACCGGCTCCACGATGACCGCGGCGATCGCATCGCCGTGGGCGGCAAACACGGCGTTCACCGACTCTTCGTCGTCCAGGCGGGCCACCACCGTGGCTCCCGCGATCGCGTCCGGCACCCCGGCCGAGCTGGCCAGCCCGGTGGTGGCGAGGCCCGACCCCGCCTTCACCAGCAGGCTGTCGTGATGGCCGTGGTAGCCGCCTTCGAACTTGACGATGAGCGGCCGCCCGGTGGCGCCGCGGGCGATGCGCATGGCGGTCATTACTGCCTCGGTGCCGGAACTGACCAGCCGCACCCGCTCAGCGCCCTCGTAGCCGTCCACGATCAGCGCCGCGAGGTCGGCCTCGGCGGCGTGACAGGCGCCGAACGACAGGCCCCGCTCCGCCGCGCGCTGCACGGCGCCGACCACCGCCGGCTCGGCGTGGCCGAGGATCAGCGGGCCCCACGACTGGCAGAAGTCGACGTACTCGCGGCCGTCCGCGTCGCGCACCTTGCTGCCGCGCGCCGAGGCGAAGAACACCGGCGTGCCGCCGACCGCCCCGAACGCCCGCACCGGGCTGTTGACGCCGCCCGGCATCAGCTCCCGGGCACGCGCGTAGAGCCGCTCCGAATGCGGCCGTGTTCGATCAGATTCCGTATTCATGTCGTACCGAATAGTACTGCTCCGATCCCGGCTTGCGCCGCCTCCGCCGGCACCTCGTCGCCCGGCGGCGGTCCACCGGCAGCCCACGCCTCGAGTGCGCGCCGGCAGCCGGCGGCGGTGCCGCGCAGGCGGTACGACCGCCAGCCGCGACCGTCCGCGGCGGCGATGCCGTAGTGCAGCTCCCAGTCACCACCGCCGTTGCGCCGGGCCCAAGCCCCGCACGGCGCCGCGCAGCCGCCTCCGAGGGCGCGCAGAACGGCGCGCTCCAACTCCACCGCGGTGCGCGTGGACGCATGGTCGAGCGCGGCCAGCAGGTCCGCGGCGGCGTCACCGCGGCGTGCCTGCACCGCCAGCGCCCCCTGGCCCGGCGCCGGCTGCCAGTGTTCCGGCGGCAACGCCAGCAGGCGCAGACCGGCGAGCGGCGCGTCCAGCCGTTCCAGGCCCGCCCGCGCCAGCACCACCGCGCCCAGCTCCCCGTCGCGGCAGCGCCGCAGCCGGGTCGGCACGTTGCCGCGCGCCTCAACCACGCGAGCCTGCGGGGCAAAGGTGCGCAGCAGGGCCGCCCGCCGCGGCGAACTGGTGCCGACCGCGGCGCCGCCGCGCAGCCCCAGGGGAGCGGAAGCATCGACCCACCGGTCTGCCGCAACCAGCGCGTCACCGGGCGCCGCGCGCGGCGGGATGGCGGCCACGTACAGGCCGCCCCGGTTGTCCAGCGGCAGGTCCTTGAGGGAGTGCACGGCCGCGGCCGCATCGCCGCGCATCACCGCCGCCGCCACCTCGGAAGTGAATACCCCGGGGCTGACGCGTGCCAGCGCCGCCAGACCGGTTCCGGCGACCGCCTGCTCACCGGCCGGCGACTGTCCTACCGACGACTGTCCTACCGACGACAGTCCTACCGACGACAGGGCCGGCCCCGACCCCGCACTTCGACGCGCGGCCGGACTCGAACCGGCAACCCGGCCGGCGGCGGACGGCGCGCTTCCCGCGGTGCCGGTGGTCCGGGCCGAACCGCCGGCAGCTCGCGGCAGCCGCTCTTCCCCTGCCGTGGCCGGCATCTTCCGGGGACCGCCCGGCATCGTGTCCGGGCCGGACCGTGGCGGGGCGCCGCGGCCGGCGCCCGCGCTACGGTCGCCGCGGGTAGTGATGGTCAGGATCCGCCAGCCGACGCCGGGATGGGCCGCGGCCAGCGCTTCGCCGACCAGCCGCGTCTGCGCCAACGCCAGGTCGCTGCCGCGGCTCGCCAGCACCAGTTCGGCGCGCTGCCGCGGAGGCGCCGCTTCCGCCGCGCCGCAGGTGCCTGCCAGTTCGGATCCGGGCCGTCCGCCGGACGAACGGCGGCGGCGGGGGCGGGGGCGGGGGCGGGGGCGGTTCATCCCCGCGCTCCGGCGTGCGCCCCCGCGTCCGGATCCATCACCGGCGGGGCCGGCGGCTGGCGCAGTACGCGCTCGTAGAGCGCCTCGAAGCGCGGCACCACCTCGTCGCACCCGAACTGCACCGCCCGGCGGCGGCCGGCGGCGGCGAAACGGGCATGGCGGCCCTCATCCGAGAGCAGTTGCACGACCCGCTCGGCCATGGCTTCGACATCCCCCGGCGGCAGCAGGTAACCGGCTTCGCCGTCCGGCACCACCTCCGGCAGACCGCCGGCGTGGCTCGCCACCACCGGTACGCCGCTGGCCATCGCCTCCAGGGCGACCAGCCCGAAACTCTCCGACGCGCTCGGCAACAGCAACAGGTCCGCCGCCTGCAGAAACGGCGCCACGTCGTCCACCACGCCGACGGTGGCAACGTCGTCCGCCACCCCGAGCTCACGGGCCAGCGCCAGCGCGCGGCTCAGGTCGGGGCCGTCGCCGACTAGCACCAGGCGCGCGTCCACGCGGGTGAGGGTGCGGGCGAACACCCTGATTACGTCGGTGGCGCGCTTTACCTCGCGGAAGTTGGAGATGTGCAGCACCAGCTTCTTGCCGCCGTCGCGGTCGGCGTGGTGGTAGTGATCGAGATCCACGCAGTTGGGGATGACCTCGATCGGACGGGTGACCTGAAACGTCTCCTCGGTCTCCTTGCGCAGATACTCCGACACGGTGGTGACCGCGTCCGACTGCGCGATCGAGAAGCGCGTTACCGGGTGGAAGTAGGGCGCGGCGCCTACCAGCGACGTGTCGGTGCCGTGCAGCGTGGTCACCACCCTGAGGCTCAGCTCGGGCGCCATCTGGCGCGCCAGGATCGCGGCCGGCGAGAACGGAATGGCGTAATGCACGTGCAGCACCTGCAGGCGGTTGGCGGTTGCCACCTCCACCATCTTGGCGGCCAGTGCGAGCGTATAGGGATACTGCTTCAGCAGCGGGTACTCGCCGGCCTCGACCTCGTGGAAGGTGACCCGCGGCGGCAGGTCGACCAGCCGCAGTGGTGCCGAGTAGCTGATGAACGAGACGGTGTGGCCGCGCAGGGCAAGCTGCTTGCCCAGTTCGGTTGCGAACACGCCGCTGCCGCCGTGGGTGGGGTAGCAGGTAATGCCTATGCGCACGTCAGTCCGCCGCGCACGTCAGTCCGCCGCGCAGGTCAGTCGGAGGCACCGTTGGGCGCACGAAAAACCAGGATCTCGTGGTCAGGCTCGCCCGGATCGCAGGCGGCCAGCAGCGCCGCCGGCAGCTCCGCACCGTAGCGGCTCACGAAGTGCGCAACCGGCAGTACGCGTTCCTGCAGCCGCCCGCGCGGCCACACCAGGCCGCGCAACGCCTGCAGCTCCTGGCGGGCGGCGCCGCGCCGGCTCATCAACGCCCGCGCCGTGCGCTCCTCCAGGCGGTCCAGGGCCAGCCGGGCATGACCGAGGCTGCGCTGCCAGGTGCGCGCCAGATTGGGATCGACGTCCGCCACGTGGCCCTCCAGCGGCGCCCACAGCTCGGCCAGGCGGTCGCGCACCGCGGCGAACCGGGACCGTTCGCTGGCCGGCACCGCGGCGCTGAACGCGGCGCGCACCGAGAACTCGGGTCCGACGATCTGCGTGGGGACCAGGTCGTAGTGCTCCAGCGCGGCCGCCGCGGCGGAGTCGACGAGGGTGTAGCCCTTGCGCGCGGCAACCAGCGGCTGCGGCACGCCGAACAGCTCGTACAGCCCGCGCAGCATCGCCTGGTAGGCCACCTCGCCGGGGCCGAGCACGGTAGCCAGCGACGGCAGCGCCAGGTCGGCGAGCACCGGACGCAGTGCCGCGTCGGTGGACAGGTGGCTCACCGGCGGCGCCGGCGCGCCATCCGCGAGCCGTTCGCGCGGGCCGCCGGAGGTGTGAAACAGCGTCCCGGCACGCTCCGGATCGAGCGGAACCGGGTAGTGGTCCTCGGTCAGGGCGGCGGCGGCGGCACGCAGTGTGCGCCGCACCGCGCCGGACGCGGCGATTGCCCGTGCGAAGAACTCCGGGAACAGGGGCCGCAGCAGGTGCGGCTCCAGCACGACCAGGCCGTGGTTGCCGAACAGGCGCGACAGGGCTGCCGCCACCGAGCGCGCGAATCCGCCGCCGCGCGGGGCGAACAGCCCTGCGGCGTAGCCGGCGAACGGTGCATCGCCCACGCGATCGAAGTACTGCCGCGCGGCCTCCCGCACCTCGTCCGTTACCGGCAGGTCGCTGATCGGCCGGCCCGCGTCGCGCCACTGGAAGCGCACCCGGCCGACGTTGCCGTCGCCGGCCAGGAAGTGGGCATGGTCGATCTCGCCGAGATCGTGGTCCTCGGAGGCGAGCCAGAACACGGGCACGCAGCGCCGCCCGAACTCCTCCTGGTAGCGTGCGGCGAGCCGGATCGCGGTAACGATCTTGTACAGCGTGTAAGCGGGCCCGCCCATGAAGCCGGCCTGCTGGCCGGTGTGCACGCACAGCGTGCCGGCTTCGCCGAGCGCGCGCGCCGCCGCCTGCGCCGCTTCCGGCGCCCCCAGGGCGTGCTGGTAGTCGCACAGCACGGCGGCCAGTTCGGCGCGCGGGCCGTCCGCCGCCTGCCGGCTGCGCAGCGCCGCGGCGGCATCGCCGGCCGGGTGGGTGAAGTAGCGGTCGGCCCGGCCGGCGAGATAGTCCAGGTAGAAACGGCTGCCGCCGTACACCTGGGACATCGCCACGCGGTGCGATTCGATCAGTTGCACGCGGTCAGGCTGGCGCACCGGCACCGTGCGGCGCAGCCGTCAGGTGCGAGCGGCCCGTGGGGGAACCCGGCGTCGCACCTCGAATGCTGCCGGAGTTCGCCACGGGCTGCTACAGGTGAGAGTGGGTGCCGTCGCAGAATGGATCGTTGTCCGTCTGCTTGCACTGACAGAGCGCATAGTTGCGCGTCTCGTCGATGGTGAACTGAAGCGGCTCGAACTCGGTACCCTGGTGAGATCCATCGCAATAGGGCTGGTTCTCGCTCTGCCCGCACCGGCACCACCAGTAGCTGCCGGGCTCCAGTTCCAACACCGCGGGCATCGGCTCGGCCACCTTGCCCTTGACTCCTTTGCCTTCCGTCATCGTTCGTGATTGCTCCTGGCAGGACTGTACCGAAGAACAAAGCCGCCCTGCAACGCGGATGCTCAAGCCGCGCAAACACGTCCTCAGGACGGTCCCGCGACGCGGCCCGGGGTGCCGCCGAGGTTGACTTTCGGACGAAATATTAGCAGCTATTAGGCGTTAATCTCGAACATCCTACCCGCTTGCCGTCAGCGTGCCCTCTCCAGCCGGGAGGCACCAATGCGCCCGCGGTAGCTGGAGCCTGCATGCTCATATTTGCCCCCAAGGAAACCGACCCGAACGAGCCGCGCGCCGCCGTGACGCCGGACACCGCGGCCCGGCTGGTCAAGCTCGGCGCCACCGTCGCGGTGGAAAGCGGCATCGGTGGCGGTGCGTTCTATCCCGATGCGACCTACGAGAAGGCGGGCGCCGCGGTACGCGCCGACCGCGCGGCCGCACTCGGCGAGGCGGACATCGTGTTGCGCGTGCGCCAGCCGCCGGCCGCGGAGGTGGCGCTGCTCAAGCAGGGCGCGATCCACATCAGCTTCCTGGACCCGTTCAACGAGTCCGAGCTGGTCGACAGCCTCGCCGAGCACGGGGTCAGCGCGCTCAGCATGGAGTTGGTGCCACGCTCCACCCGCGCCCAGAAGCTGGACGCGCTCAGCTCGCAGCACAGCATCGCCGGCTACGCCATGGTGCTGATGGCGGCCGACCAGCTCAAGCACATCCTGCCGATGATGGTCACCCCGTCCGGCACCCTGCAGCCGGCGCGCGTGTTCATCATCGGCGCCGGCGTGGCGGGCCTGCAGGCGATCGCCACCGCCAAGCGGCTCGGCGCACGCGTGGAGGCATTCGACACCCGCCCCGATACCGCCGAGCAGGTGGAGTCGCTCGGCGCACGCTTCGTCAAGGTGGACCTCGGCGAGACCGGCCAGACCTCCCAGGGCTACGCCAAGGCGCTCACCGAGGAGCAACTCGCCAAGCAGCGCGAGGCGATGGCCGACCGCTGCGCGCAGTCCGACATCGTGATCACCACCGCCCAACTGTTCGGCCGCAAGGCGCCGGTGGTGGTGACCGCCGACATGGTGCAGCGCATGAAACCGGGCAGCGTGGTGGTCGACTACGCGGTCGAGTCGGGCGGCAACGTGCAGGGCTCCGAGCCCGGTAAGGACGTGGTGATGAGCGATGTCACCATCATCGGCTACCGCAACATTCCGGGCCGCCTCGCCAGCTCCGCCAGCCAGATGTACGCCAACAACCTGTTCAACTTCGTCGACGAGTTCTGGGACGCCGAGGGCAAGACGTTCACCCTGAACCGCGACGACGAGATCATCTCCGGCAGCCTGGTCACGCATGACGGCGGCATGGTGAACGAGATGGTCAAGAGCATTACCGGCGCCTGATTGCGCCGCAGCCATATCGGTAAGGAATAGTCATGGAAGCCCTGCAACAGTTCGAATTTCTGTTTTTCATCTTCATCCTCGCCATGTTCCTGGGGTTGGAGCTGATCACCAAGGTGCCGTCCCAGCTGCACACGCCGCTGATGTCCGGCTCCAACGCCATCTCCGGCATCTCGCTGGTCGGCGCCTTGATCACCCTCGAGGTACGCGAGTCGCCGAGCACCCTCACCACCATCCTGGGCGCGTGCGCCGTGGGGTTCGCCACCATCAACGTGGTGGGCGGCTACCTGGTGACCGACCGCATGCTCGAGATGTTCAAGACGCGGCCCGCGCCCGACAAGAAGGGAGGCGGCGCGTGATCTTCGTCACTCCGTTCCTGTACATCGTCTCGGCGATTCTGTTCGTATTCGGCATCAAGCAGCTCTCCAAGCCCACCACCGCGCGGCGCGGCAACGCCACCAGCGCGCTCGGCATGCTGATCGCCATCGTCGCCACCCTGGTGGGGCGCGGCTTCCAGTTCCAGTGGATCATCGTCGGCGCGCTCGCCGGCGCGATCATCGGCGTGCTGGCCTCCAAGCTGGTCAAGATGACCGCGATGCCGGAGATGGTGGCCCTGTTCAACGGCTTCGGCGGCCTGGCCAGCCTGCTGGTCGGCTGGGGCACCTACCAGGTGGTGGCCGACTCGATGGGCATCGGTTGGGGCGCCCCGGCGCAGGATGCCGCCACGGCTGCAAAGTTCTTGTCGGAAATCGGCGGGGGCTTTTCCGCCGCCACCATCTACCTGGCGATCCTGATCGGCGGCATCACGTTTACCGGCAGCATCATCGCGTGGGGCAAGCTGAGCGGGGCGGTGACCCAGAAACCGGTGCTGTTCACCGGCCAGAACGTGGTCAACTTCCTGATCCTGCTCGCCATCCTGGTGGGCGCGGTGTGGTTTACCGTCAGTCCCGACCAGTACTGGATCGCGGTGGTGGCCACCGGGGTGGCGCTGCTGCTCGGCATCATGGTAGTGATCCCGATCGGCGGTGCCGACATGCCGGTGGTAATCTCGCTGCTGAACAGCTACTCGGGACTGGCGGCGTGCGCGGCCGGTTTCGTGATCCGCAACAACCTGCTGATCATTACCGGCGCCCTGGTCGGCGCCAGCGGCATCATCCTTACCAGCATCATGTGCAAGGCGATGAACCGCTCGCTCGGCAACGTGCTGTTCAGCGGCTTCGGCGCGGCCGGCGGCTCGTCCGGCGGCAGCGCCATCGAGGGCGAGGCCAAGCCGATGCAGGCCAGCGATGCCTACTACATCCTGGAAGCGGCCAGCTCGGTGGTGGTCATTCCCGGCTACGGCATGGCGGTGGCACAGGCGCAGCACGCGGTGCGCGAGCTGGCCGAGATGCTCGAGCACAACGGCACCGAGGTGAAGTACGCCATCCACCCGGTTGCGGGGCGCATGCCGGGCCACATGAACGTGCTGCTCGCCGAGGCCAACGTCAGCTACGACCAGCTCGTGGAGATGGACTCGATCAACCCGAGCATGGACACCGTCGACGTGGCGATCGTGATCGGCGCCAACGACGTGGTGAACCCGGCCGCGCGCGAGGACGAGGGCAGCCCGATCTACGGCATGCCGATCATCGACGCCGACAAGGCGCGCACCTGCTTCATCCTGAAGCGCTCCATGGCCAGCGGCTTCGCCGGCATCGACAACCCGCTGTTCTTCCGCGACAACTCCTACATGATCTTCGGCGACGCCAAGGCCACCGTCGAAGGCCTGGTCACCGAGTTCAAGGAATCCGCCGCCTAGCGGCATAGCCGGTCTCCACATTCAACAGACCGCCACTGCCTCCCATACGGCGTACACGATGGCGACTCGGGACAGAACTGGTACGGGCGGCGGTCGTCGTGTGCAGCCCCGGAGAGTGTCCTCGTAGGGCTTGATACGATTTGACCGCCACAACGGCATGCGGTACAACGGCTCCTGTGCAACCCATCATGGCCGGAGCTGCAGTCATCGACACGCGAGTTCGGCAGGTGTGCGTCGCGGAGGCCGCTACGCCAGACGTGGCAGCGACCGCGCGGCCCACGGCGCCACTTCGCCTGTGCGCCTTCGGGCTCCGACCAGCGAGTACTGATTCCGTGCAGGAGCCACGCATTGCGCTGGTGCTTCTGCCACAGTGCGAAGCGACGCGGTCTCCCGAACCCCGAGCGTCAGACACGCTACCGCGCCGGTCGGAAACCGCAACGGGAGCAACGGTGATTGCATCGTGAAGATCAGCGCGAGGAATCTTGGCGTCCTCAAGCAGGCAGAATTCGAACTGGGCGATTTGACCCTCATATGCGGCGACAACAACACCGGCAAGACCTACGCTACCTACACACTGTTCGGATTCTTGTCGAATTGGCGACGGTTACTGTCGGTCGACATTCCCAAGTCGACAATCGACGTGCTTGTGAAGGACGGAGTAGCGCGAATCGATGTCAGGACGCTTGTCAAGCAAGCGAGCGAAATTCTGACCGCGGGCTGTGCCGACTATGTCGACGAGCTGGCCGCGGTATTTGCTTCTCGAGCGGAGCGTTTCAAACCGACCGAATTCCGGATATCGCTTAACGGTGGTGCTCTCGACAAAGCAGCTGACCGTGCCTTCCACGGCAACTGGAGAGGGGCATCCGAAGACACTCTTTTTTCTTTTTCAAAGGAGAAAGGTGACTTCGATCTAGTGATCTCGCTGCTGACGAGCGACAATAATACCTTGCCTCGCCGGACAATTCACGATGTAATCTCAAGGGCTACCTGCGAACTCCTTTTTCGCAGGTTGTTTGCCCGACCATTTATCGCCAGTGCGGAACGTACAGGCGGCACCATGTTTCGCGACCAGTTGGAATACAACCCCCACCAAATGAGTCTGTTTTTGGGTCACAAACCGGACTATCCTCTTCCCGTTCAAGAAAACGTGGACTTCATTCGGCGACTCGAACAGACCGTCAAGGCAGATAGTTTCATTGCACGAGACCACAAACACATTCTTGCAGGGTTTTCCGATATCATCGGAGGAGACTATCGAGTGAAAGATGCCGATTCGATCTACTTCAAACCCGCTCGCCGACGACTGCGGCTGACCATGGACGAGAGTTCGAGCGCGGTACGCTCGCTGCTGATCATCGGTCTCTACCTGCGTTACGTCGCGCGTCCAGGAGATCTGCTGATGATTGACGAACCCGAACTGAACCTGCACCCAAGAAACCAACGCCGCGTCGCCCGTCTACTTGCGCAATTGGTGAATGTCGGCATTCGCGTGTTTGCGACTACACACAGTGACTACATCGTCAAGGAACTGAATACTCTGATCATGTTGAAGCAGGACAAGCCCAATCTGAAGCGGATTGCAAAGGACAACGGCTACCGCCCTGAGGAGCTCCTGACACCTGACCAGATCCAGGTATATTTAGCGGAACCTACCGAGACACCGAGCGGGGATATGTCCAGCCACTCACTGGTACGCGCTCCGATAGACTCTGAACTCGGTATAGAAGCCCGGAGTTTCGACAACACCATCAATGAGATGAACGAGATTCAGGACGCTATCATTTGGGGCGACGATGGATGACTTCGAGGTGCTATATGATCTGCTTAGAGGAGAAGCGCTGGCACCTGTCGAAAACCTGAGAGGGCGACCGAAGACGATCACGCTCGAAGAGTCGGGCCAACAGGGATATGTCCTGAAACTACTGGGCACGCCAAATGATACCATCGCGTTCAAGGCGGATAAATTTCCACCGCCAAAGCGGTCAACGAGGGAGCCTCGTGCACCTGTACACGACAATCCTGCTGACATGCTGACCATGTCGGCGCCAAAGGGTATAATTCACTTTCGAAAGCTGTTGTGAACGAGTAAATTGCACGGTCCGCCTTCAACGCTGGCAGCGGGGGCAGTAGACTGTGCTGCGGGCGGTGATGCGGACCTGCTTGAGTTTCGCGCCGCAGCGCAGGCAGGGCTGGCCGCCGCGACTGTACACGGCCAGGCTGGTGACGAAGTAGCCGGGGTTGCCGGCTGCGTCGCGGTAGTCGCGCAGCGTGGTGCCGCCGGCCGCGATCGCCTCGCCGAGCACGGCACGCACCGCCTCCACCAGGGCCGCGTAGCGGCGCCGCGAGATGTTGCCGGCGGCGCGCAGGGGGTGGATGCCCGCCCGGAACAGCGCCTCGTTGGCGTAGATGTTGCCCACCCCGCACACCACGCGCGAGTCCATCAGCAGGTTCTTGACCGCCACCCGGCGGCGGCGGGCGACCCGGTACAGGTAGTCGGCGGTGAGCGCCGCGCTCAGCGGTTCGACGCCCAGGTGGCGCAGCAGCGGGTGGGGCGGCCCGCCTGCCGGAATCCACAGGCACGCACCGAAGCGGCGCGGGTCAGTGAGCCGCAGCGCGTCGCCGCCGTCCAGCACCAGGTCGACGTGATCGTGCTTCGCGGCCGCGGTGGCGGACGGAATCACGCGCAGGCGTCCCGACATGCCCAGGTGCAGCAGCACCGTTGCAGCGGGTTCGGTGTCCAGCAACAGGTACTTGGCGCGCCGCCTTACGTCGCGGATCGTGCGGCCCGGCAGCGCATGGCCGAGCGCCTCGGGCACTGGCCATCGCAGTTGGCGCTGGCGCACCTCCACCGCCTGCACGCGCCGCCCCACCAGCAGCGGGCGGATGCCGCGCCGCGTGGTCTCTACCTCGGGCAGCTCAGGCATCGCACTCCGACTCAGTCATCTCCCGCGCACCTTGCCACGGCACCGCGACGCTGGCAATGCCATCGCCTCCTGCGCCGGCGCATCGACCATCGTCCGCGGTATGATGGACTCATGGCAGACTCGAACGTGACCTCCGCCGGCCCGCGACCGGTGCGGGTGACCGCGCGCCGGCGTGAGCTGGCGCTCGACGAGCGCGGCTATCGCGACTGGCACGTGCGCGAAGGGCCGGTGGAGTTGCAGCCGGCGCGCACGGCGCTGGTGCTGTGCGACGTGTGGGACCATCACTGGTGCCGCGGCGCCGAGGAGCGGCTGGAGCCGCTGGTGCCGTTGATCGACCGCACCGCGCGGGCGGCGCGCGACCTGGGCATGCTGGTGGTGCACGCCCCGTCCGACACCATGGCGTTCTACGCCGGCCACGCGGCGCGGGCGCGGGTGCTGGAGGCGCCGCCGGTCGCGCCACCCGCCGAGCGCGAGCATGACGATCCGCCGCAGCCGGTCGACGGCAGCGACTCGTCGGACACCGACCCCGACCCCGTTCCCAAGCCCACCCGCCGCTGGTCGCGCCAGCATGCCGGGGTGTGGATCGATCCCGAACGCGACGCCATCGGCGACGACGGCGGTCTACTGCTCGGCTTGTACCGGCAGCGCGGCATCGATACCGTGCTGATCGCCGGCGTGCACACCAACATGTGCGTCCTGAACCGCAGCTTCGCGATCAAGCAACTGGTACGCTGGGGCATTCCCGTGTACCTGCTGCGCGACCTGACCGACTGCATGTACAACCCGGCGCGCCCGCCGTACGTGAGCCACGCCGCCGCCACCGAGATGACGGTGCACTACATCGAGAAGTTCTGGTGCCCGAGCATCACCGGCGCCGAACTGCGCGCGTCCGCCGCGCGGTAGCCCGCCGGCAAGCCGGGGCAGTACCTTCCGGCCATGGATGAACGCAAGCAGCTCTCGGCGCCGGTCGCCGGCGGCCTGTTCCTCGCCGGCAGCGGCGTGGCGGTCCTGCTGGCCAACGGCATCCTGCTGAACCCGGTGTCGCGCACTGTCCTCGCGGTGGCCGCGGCGGGTTGGGGCGTGTGGGTGCTGATCACGCAGCCGCACAACCGGCGCGCCGGTTGGATCGCGCTCGCCAGCGGCGCCGGCATGTTCCTGTTCGGCTCGCTCCTGAAAGGCGTGGTCAGCTTCGCCGGCGCCGCCCTGATCGCGGCCGGCGGCATCTCCGCGCTCACCGGCCTGCTCCGTCGCCCCGGCGCGCGCTGACCGGCTGCCGCCGGAGGCGTCCCGGCGGGTGTCCCTCCTCCGGTGCGGGTGTACGTCTGTCTGCAGTCCGTGGGCGAGACATCGGCTGCACGCAAGCAGCGATGCATCCCGGCTGGCCGCTCTCGTGCGACGCCCGGGTTCCACCACGGGCTGCTACGGCATCAGGGAGTAGGGCCAGTCGGGCTTGGCGAGCAGCGCAAGGGTGGCGCCGGCCAAGGCGAGGTTGCGCAGCATATTGACCATTTCCTGCTGGCCGGTGCGGGCGTCGTCGCTCGCCAGCGGGCGGTGCACGAGCAGCGCCCCGAGCAGCAGGAACACCACCACGATGGTCACGCCGGCGGCCGCGTACACCCCCAGGCCGATCGACAGAGCGCCGGCGATCAGCGCGAGGCCGGTAACCGGGACGGTCAGCAATGGCACCGGGGCACGGCGCGCCTCGGCGTAGTCGATCAGCTCCGGCAGGTGGACGAAGTGATTCACTCCCATCAGCAGGTACATCAACGCCGCCAGCAACCTGCCGACCAGGAACAGCACGTCCCCGTCCATGGCGGACTCCATCAGTCGAGTACCGCGCCGCGCGCGGCGTCCGGCAGCAGGCACTCTCGGGTGACGCCGAACCAGCGGCGCCGGCGGCGCGCAACCGCGGCGTACAGCGCGTCGCGCAACGGCGCCGGCACCAGCCGCAGCAGGGCGGCCGCCCGGTACCACCCGCCGAGCGCGGCGACCGCGGTCAGCACGGCCGTCGAGCGCAGCAGCAGCCTCCCGTCCGGCGCCCGACATACCACCGAGCCGGATGTCCCATCCGCCGCCGCGGCGCGCAGGGCGGCCGGCAACAGGCGGCGCGCGGTCTCCCCCTGCAGAGCGGCGAGCGCCACCCGCCGGCGGCGGTCGCGGCGGGCAATCCAGCCGACCGCCCGCTGGCACAGCACGCAACAGCCGTCAACGAACAGGATCGGCCGGCTCTCGCCCGAAGACTCCGGCACCCCGCCCGGCGGCGCCGCTGTCGCTCCCGGCGCAGCATCGAACTTCCGGCGCAGGGCGGATTGCATGCGTGCCGACATCACCCTCATTATCGTTCAATTCCATGCTCCGCGCAACATTGACGCCACCGGGTCAACGCTGTTGGCGCACCGGGGGCCGCGCGGACGATTCGAAACCGTTCCGCCGCCGGCGCCGGTGGCGCCGCCCATGATCCGGTCGCCGCGGAACCCGCTCGGCGTGGCGGAGACGGCCGGGCGATCCATCACGCGGGCGGCCGGCGCGGTTTACCGAGCCGCGGGCGGGGGCGTACAATGGCCGCCATGGCAGCTTCCGAGCATCCCAACATCATCGTCCTGATCACCGACACCTTTCGGCGCGACAACCTCGGCGACCGCGCCATCCGCCCGGTGCGCACCCCCGCGCTCGACCGGTTCGCCGCCGAGCGCGCCACCGAGCTGACCGGGCTCACCATGAGCAGCTTCCCCACCATCCCGCACCGCACCGACTTCGCCAGCGGACGCGTCGGGTGGCCGCACTACGGGTGGCAGCCGATCAGCCACAGCACCCCGAACCACATCGCCTCGCTGCTCGCGGAACGAGGCTACTTCACGCAGCTCATCTGCGACTGCCCGCACCTGTTCAAGTCGGGCTTCCAGGTCGGCTTCCACGGCAGCTACCAGCACCGCGGCCAGGAGGGCGACCTCACCCTGCTGCACATGAACGACCCGATCGCCGAAGCGGTGCCGCGCGCCAAGACGCGCCTGTCGCCGCAGACCCTCGGCGGTACGCTGATTGACCTGCACGTGTGGCTGAACGACATCCGTGCCGAGGCCGACACGTTCTGCGCGCAGACCGCCCGGACCACCGCCACCTGGCTGGAGCGCAACTACCAGGCCGGCCCGTTCTTCCTGTGGGTGGACTTCTTCGACCCGCACGAACCGTGGGATGCGCCGGAGTACCTGGTGCGCCGCTACGACCCCGGCTACAACGGGCCGCCGATGCTGCACCCCAATTACGGCCCCGCCGACCGCTACACCGAGGCCGAGTTGCGCAACCTGTGGGCGCACTACGCCGCCGAGTCGGAGCTGGTGGACCGCCACATCGGGCGGGTGCTGGAGAAGATCGACGACCTGGACCTGTGGCGCAACTCGCTGGTGGTGGTGATGGCCGACCACGGCATGGCGGTGGGCGAGCACAACTGCTGCGGCAAGAGCAACATCACCGACGACGACGGGCGTTTCTGGCCGCTGTATCCGGTGCTGAGCGACGAGCTGTGCCTGATCGCCGGCAACGCGCAGGCGGGGCCGGTACCGGCCGGGACGCAGCTCGACCTGCGCGCACAGCCGTTCGACCTGTTGCCCACCCTCAGCGAGCTGGCCGGCGTCGACATCGCGCCGCCGCAACCGGTGCAGGGACGTTCCTTCGCCCCGCAACTGCTGGCCGGCGGCGGTGCGCTGCGCGAGCACGTGATTACCGCCGCCCACGCGCGCCCGGCCGCGGCCACCCCGAACCAGCTCCCGGCACGCGCGAGCACGCCATTCCTGCGCGCCGCCGACTGGGGCTACGCGCCGGTCGGCCCCGGCGGCGCGCCGCAACTTTTCGACCTGGCCGCCGACCCGCGCGCCGAGCACGACGTGGCCGAGGCGAACCGCGCCGCGGTGGCCGAACTGCACGAGCTGCTGCTGGCCTCGCTCAAGGAATACGGCGCCGACGAGGCGACGCAGGCGCTGTGGCGGTCGCCCGGCAGCGGCGCCGCCGGTGGGAGCTGGGCGCGCGACTACCTGGAACGGTAATGGCAAGACCACCCAACGTCGTTCTGCTCGGCATCGACTCGCTGTCCGCCGGCCACATGAGCAGCTACGGCTACCATCGCCCCACCACCCCGCACCTGGACCGCTTCGCCGCCGACGCGGTGCTGTTCGAGCGCACGTACTCGCCGGCGGTGCCGACCACCCCCGCGTACTGTTCGATGCTGTCCGGCCTCGACTGCTTCAGCACGCAAGTGGTGGCGCTGCGCCACAAGGGTCCGCTCGGGGCGGCCGTCACCACCCTGCCGGAGCTGCTGCGCGGCCACGGCTACACCAGCACCTGCATCGGTTTCTCCGGCAATCCCTCCGCGCGCGGCTTCGACACCTACCTCGACTACGAGGCATGGGCCCCCACGGCCGGCGGCCGCGCACCCAAGGCGCACCTGCTCAACGAGACCGCGCTGCCGGAGCTGGACCGGCTGGTGGCCGGCGGCGACCCGTTCCTGCTGTTCCTGCGCCACATGGACCCGCACTCGCCCTACCTGCCGCCGCAGCCGTACGAGCGCATCTTCTACCACGGCAACGAGTGCGACCCGGCCAACCGCTCCATGGACCCGGTGCTGTCGTTCAAGCCGTTCCGGGACTACTTCGCCGCCTGGATGCCGCCCGGCATCACCGACAAGGACTACGTGATCGCCCAGTACGACGGCGCCGTCGCCTACATGGACGCCGCCATCGCCGTCCTGTTCAACGCGCTCGAGACGCACGGCATCCTGGACGACACCATCGTGGTGGTGAACGGCGACCACGGCGAGACGCTGTACGACCACGAGTGCTGGTTCGATCACCACGGCCTGTACGACAACGTGCTGCACGTGCCGCTGATCCTGCGCTACCCGCCCGGGCTGCCGGGCGGGGTACGCGTGGCCGGCTACAACCAGCACCAGGACCTGGTGCCGACGCTGCTGGAGCTGGCCGGCCTGCCGTACGACGAAGCGCGGTTCGACGGCCGCAGCCTGCTGCCGATGGTGCGCGGCGCGCGCCACAGTCACGCCAGCGAGCTGTACCTGACCGAGTGCACCTGGATGCGCAAGCACGGCTGGCGCACGCCGGAGTGGAAGCTGATCGCGGCGCTGGAGCCCGACTTCCACTTCAAGCCGCCGGTGGAGCTGTACCGCCTGACCGACGACCCGGACGAACTGCACAACCTGGCGGACGAGTTGCCCGACGTGGCGGCGTTCCTGCGCGGGCGCATGGAGCGATGGATCGAACAGCGATGCCGGGACACCGGGCTGCCTGCGCCGATCCTGAACCAGGGCGATTGGCACGGCCACGCCGGGTTGGGCGCCTTCACCTCGCCGCAGCAGGCCTACGACACCCTGCACATCGGCGACCCCGGCGCCGCGCAACGCCTGCAGGCGGGAGGCGGGCAGTGAGCCGATGCCATCCGCTGTGGTCCGGAGCGCGCGGCCTTGCCTCGCCGGCTGCAGGGGGGAGAGACGATGAGCATCGTCCGGCCGCGGTCATTCCGGCGTGCCCCGGCGCTTCGCAGGCCGCTGCCGGCGCCACAACGCTCCGCGTCCCGTCCGCACGCCGCGGTGCCCAGCCGATCGTTCGCCGCGCCGCCGGAGGCCGTCCGGAGCAAATCACCAACGCCGCCGTTTGGTATTCCCGGCGCCGCCCCGCCCGCAGCGGGACGGTGGGCGGCGATCGGGCCGCCGCACGCCGGCAGGGCCACGCGACCACACTTGGGGCTCGGTTGCGAAGGCGAAGCATCGGCGGCCGCGGTCAATTCGGGCCGGGCCATGCGCCCACCGGCGGACGGCGATGAGCGGCGCGGGTGGCACCGGGCCGGTCAACGGCGGCGTGGCCGGACACGCCGGAAACGGCGCGGCAACGAAGCCGGTTGCGCTCGCCTACGGGCGCGACGGGTTGACTATCGAGGTGCCGGAAGGGGCCGCCGTGGTGCGCCCGCGGCACGTGGCCGGCGTGGGCGATGAGGCCGCGGCGCTCAGGGCGGCGCTGGCCGAGCCGATTGGCGCGCCGCCGTTGGCCCAACTGGCCGCCGGCAAGCGGCGCGTCGTGGTGACCCACAGCGACATCACCCGCGCCACGCCCAATGACCGTATCCTGCCGGTGCTGCTGGCGGCCCTGGAGGAAGCCGGCGTGGCGCGCGGCGACATCACCCTGATCAACGCGCTCGGCACCCACCGCCGGCAGACGCCGGAGGAGTTGCGGCAGATGCTTGGCGCGGCCATCGTGGAGAATTACCGCTGCCTGCAGCACGATGCCTGGGACGACGCAGGTCTGGTGGCCGCCGGCACCACGAGCCGCGGCAATGCGATTCGCCTAAACCGGCTGGTGATGGAGGCCGACCTGGCGATCTTCACGGGGTTCATCGAGCCGCACTTCTTCGCGGGCTTCTCGGGCGGACCGAAGGGGGCGCTGCCGGCGCTGGCCGGCCACGAGAGCGTGCTCACCAACCACGGCTACGCCATGATCGGCGATCCCGGCGCCACCTGGGGCATCACCGACGGCAACCCGATCTGGGAGGAGATGCGCGAGGCGGCGCTGCTGATCGAACCGCTGTTCCTGCTCAACGTGACGTTGAACAACGGCGGCGAGATCAGCGGCGTGTTCGCCGGCGACGTGATCGAGGCGCACCGGCGCGGGTGCGCGTTCGTGCGCGAGAGCGCGATGGTGGCGGTGGAGGAGCCGTACGACGCCGTGGTCACCACCAACAGCGGCTACCCGCTCGACCAGAACCTGTACCAGACGGTGAAGGGGATGCAGGCCGCCAGGGGCATCGTGCGGCCCGGTGGCGCGATCGTCATGGCCGCCGGCTGCGAGGACGGGCTGCCCGATCACGGCCGCTACGCCGAGTTGCTCGCCGAGGCCGGCTCACCGGAAGCGATCCTCGAACTGCTGCGGCGCCCGGGGTTTTCGGAGCAGGACCAGTGGCAGGTGCAGATCCAGGCGCTGATCCAGCGGCACGCCGACGTCTACGTGTACAGCGACGGCCTCAGCGACGCCCAGATCCGCGCCGCCCTGTTTCGCCCCACCCGCAACATCGAGGCGACCCTCGCCGACCTGGCCCCCGAGCGCCTGTGCGTGCTCCCCGACGGCCCGCTCACCATCGCCTACCTCGACCGCCCCTGACCCGCGCGGTACCGGGCCGGATGGCTACAGGCTGAACGGCGGGTAGCGGTCGGTGGTGAGCAGGAAGGCGTACGCCGTGACCCGCCAGCCCCAGCGCATCAGCCCTTCCAGGAACTCGAACGCCCACTTCGGCTGCTCACCGGTGACCAGGATGGCGACCCAACTGACCACGGCGATTACCAGCGCCACCACGCTCAGCAGCGACAGCACGATGTAGTGCGGGATTGCCAGCAGCCACTTGAACAGCGGCAGCACGCGGTTGAGCCCGGCGACGTCGGGATAGGCAATGTCCAGGTGCACGGCCTGCTGCTCGTCGGTAGAGGGGTACTCGTCGCGCAGCAGCAGCAGGTACGCACCGATCCGTGCGCTGAACCGGGACAGCGCGAGCATGAAGTCGAACCACCAGCGCGGGTACTTCTGCCGGAACAGGATCATCAGCGCGGTGGCGATCGACAGGCCGGCGCCTGCCACCGACGCCTGCGCGCGGGTCATGTCGGAGTCGTCAAGGGGGAAGTTGCCCGACAGCAGGCCGGCAATGATCAGTATCGGGATGGCGAGCAGCACACGCACCAGCACCGAACCGCGGTCGCGCGGCCCATCGGGGTACTCCACGCGGAACTGGACGGGATAGTCAGTCGAAGAGTCGTTGGTCATGGCGCCTGATTACCACAACCGCGCCACGAGCCGTCAACTTGGCGTGGTCGTTACGGCTCCAGAGACGGCGCGCCGGTCCGGGTGGCGACGGGCGGCGCCCGGCAGGTGAGCGCCGCCGGAAGCGCCGGGTTGACAAGCCCGTCGGCAGCGCACGGGCGCGCAACAGGATCAGACCGGGGAGCCCGAGCCGAGCCCAACGGCCGCGGCGCCCGACATGCGCCTGCGCGACACGCGTTGGCGCGCTGGACCGCGTCGCAGCGTTCCAAGATTCAGTCCAGGGTGTCCTGTTGGCGGCCCAACGGCAGGCGGCACGGGCGCGTGCTGCCAAGGATCAGTCCAGGGTAGCGGGCTGCAGGCCCATGGGCAGCGGGGCCGGGCGTTCGCAGGTGGTGGTGAGGTCGACCTGGCGGCGCTCGGCCGCGGCTTCATGGATGGCGTGCATGATGTCGAGTACGTGCAGTGCGAGGGCGCCGGAAGCGCGGTGCGGGCGGCCGGTGCGGATCGCGTACGCCATGTCGGCAACGCCGATGCCGCGGCTGGTGGCGGTGTAGCCGTGCGTCAGCGGCACCTCCTGCCACTCGCTGCGCGCCTGCCCGACCGCCACCGGCCCGCCCGGTCCGTTCGGATCGGGCACCGCCAGCGTCCGCTCGCTGCCGAACACCTCGATGCGCGGCAGGTGCGCCGCCTGCACGTCGAAGCTGGTCACGATCACCGCCTGCGCGCCGCCGGCGAACTCCAAGAGGCCCTGCACGTGGGTCGGCACCCGTACCGTGATGCGCTCGCCGCGGCGCGGTTCGCTGGTGATCAGCCGCTCGGGCCGGCTGACGCGGGTGAGGCCGGCGACGCTGCGCACCGGGCCGAGCAGGTGCACCAGGGCGGTCAGGTAGTAGGGGCCCATGTCGAACATCGGGCCGCCGCCGGGCTGGTAGTAGAACTCCGGATCGGGGTGCCAGCTCTCGTGGCCGGGGCCGGCCATGAACGCCGCCGCGTGCAGCGGCTTGCCGATCCAGCCGTCGTCGATCAGCTTGCGGCAGGTCTGGTGGCCACCGCCGAAGAAGGTGTCGGGCGCGCAGCCGAGCAACACCCCGGCATGCCCCGCGGCGCGCACCAGGTCCTCGCCCTCGGCGCGCTCCACGGCCAGCGGCTTCTCGCACCACACGTGCTTGCCGGCATCGATTGCCGCCCGCGACACCGCGTGGTGGGCGGCCGGGATGGTCAGGTTCACCACCAGGTCGACCCCGTCGTCGGCCAGCAGCTCTTCCGGCGTGAGCGCGCGCGGGATGCCGAACTCCGCCGCCTGCGCCGCCGCGCGCCCGGCGACCAGGTCGGCGCACGCCACCACGTCCAGAATCGGAAACTCCCGGCAGCCCCTGAAGTAGGCCGCGCTGATCTTGCCGCATCCGACGACGCCGACCCGCAATCGTTCCATCAGCCCTCCATCCGGCGCCACTCTACCGGCGCCTCCGCGCAGCCGGCAACCCGCCACGAGGTGAACCGAACACCGGCGCGGCGAAACGCCCCCCGGTGAGCCACCCGGCGTTGTGCCACCGCATCACCCCATCTTGCCGCGTACGCGCTCCACCTCCTGCTTGTGGCCGAGCCGTTGCCAGATCGCAACCGCCTCCTCATACCGGTGCTGAACTTCAAAGACGCGCGCCATCTCCCCTTCCTCGCCGAGTTGCTCGTAACAGCGCAGCGCGTCGTCGAGGCACATGCCGTCGCGGTAGGAGTGTGCGGCCGCGGCGAGGTCGCCGGCCTGCTCGTGGATTCTGCCGGCGCGCTCGTAGTCCTCGTGGTCGGTGCACACCGTTGCAGCCCGCTCCCGGTCGCCCTGCTGCACCAGGAACTCCGCCGCCGCGGCATAGTGCCGGCCGCTGTGCGCGAACAGCGCCACGTTGCGTGCACTCGGCTGCATCGCCTGCAGCCCCGCATCGAACGCCGCACGATCGTCGAGCAGCGTGCAGAGCGTCAACTCCGGATCGTGTTCCTGCTCCGCCGTACGCTTCAGACGGGCGAGAAAGTGGTCCCGTTCCTCATCCGACGGCGGGGAGTACCGCAGCCCCGTGTGGACGTCGACGATCACCTCGTAGCGGCGCAGATCGACGATCAGGTCGCTCAACTCGACCGGCAGGAGACCGGACAGGCCATAGTGGGGAGGCAGCCCGTCGAGCAGCGCGGCCACCCGTTGCCGGCAGTCGGGCGCCGCGCCGCGGTACAGGCAGCCGTGCATGAGCCGAAACAGCACCCCGTGCGCGCCCGCGTACTCGCTCTCGGTAGTGTCGAGCCGCGAGCCATGACCAGGCCCGCACACGAGCCACTCAACCTCCGCCGGCGTCAGCACCAGGCCCGGGCGTGCGTCCAGGTAGGCCGCCGCCGCGGCGCTCCGACCTCGGTCCAGGCAGTAGTCGATGGCGACGGCGTGCAGTTCCAGTTTGCCGCAGGCCGCGGTAACTTCCTCCAGGTAGAGGTCGCCGCGCACCGCTCCCACCGCAAGGTAGTGCGCCAGCGCCCTCGGGTACTCGCCGCCGCGGAACAGGCGCCCGGCGGTACGGGCCAACTCTCTGCCCCGGTCGTAGGCTTCGAGAATGTCCTCGTGCAGGTAGGCGACCAGATAGCGCACCGCATTCCGGATGCCCTCCTCGCCGCCGGCGGCCGCCTCGCACGCGGCCTCCCGCAGTTGGCCGCACTGCGCCAGGCAGGCGGCGGCGGATCGGTGCTCGCCGGCGGCGCTGAACAGCTCGGCGGCGCGCTCCGGATGGCCGTGCTCCAGGTAGATCGGCGCGGCCCGCCCCGGCTGCCCCACGGCGGCCATGCGAATCGCGGCGGGCATGCCGGTATGGCGGACCGCGATGCGTTCCAGCTCGCGCTCCAGGTCCTGGCGCGCCTCGGGCGAGCTCTCGGCGTGGCGCAGGAAGCAGTCGGCTGCCTGCTCCAGGTCGCCGCGCTTCTCGTGCAGCAGCCCGGCATCGTGGAACAGGCCGGCGCTCGTCAGGCTGCGCAGCAGGCCGTCGTTGTCGCCCAGCCGCCGGTAGAGCCCCGCGGCGCGCTCGTGGTCGCCCGCGAGTTCGTACTCGGCGGCCGCCGAGGTCAGCATTCCGGCGCGGCGAAACTGCTCCGCCGCCTTGGGGTGGTCACCGATTCTCTGCAGATAGCGCGCCGCCTCACTGGGGATTTTGCGTTCCAGGTAGAACTGCGCCAGCTTGCCGTTCTCGCCACCCCGTTGCCAGTTGCGCAGCACGCCCTCTTCCACGCCCAGTTGCTGCCAGCGGACCGCCGCGGTGGCGTAATCGCCGGCCGCCTCGGCCTGTTTCGCCTCGCACGCCATCGCACGCATCTCGTTGCCGGCACGGCGCCACATGTGCGCCGCGGCCGGGAATGCGCCGGCCCGCTCCAGGCCCTCCGCCGCCCGCGGCACCCGCCCGAGGCGGACGAACACCCTGGCGGCCGCTTCCAGTTCCCCCTCCCGCTCCAGCCGGTGGGCGCGCGCCAGCTCCTCCTCGGTGGCCGCCTGGGCGTTGCGGTAGCACTCCTCGGCCGCGGCGAAGTGCTCGCGCTGCATGAAGTAGTCGCCCTGCTCCCGCCACTCGGCGGGAGTGGACACGCTCTGCCACAGGTTGTCGATGGCGGCGGCATCGGCGGACCGGTACACGTGGCCGGCCAGTCGATCCAGGCTCCAGATCGGGCTGACCTGTTCGCCGTCCCAGATCACCAGCGTGTTGCGCGCCCGCGTCACCGCCACGTACAGCAGGTTCAGCTCGTGACGGACGTGCGGGGCATCGGCCGCGCCGCGCACCCGGCCGGCGGCGATGCGCCGCCAGATCGCCGGCGAGCCCAGCGCGGTCGGAAACCGCCACAGCAGCACGGCGTCGAACTCCAGTCCCTTGGCCTCGCCGATGGTGAACACCAGCTCGCTCTGCAGCACGGCGCGCACCCGGTCCCGCTCCCGTTCCGTGCGCACCAGCACCACCCGGCCCGCACCGCCGCGGCGGATCGTCTCCAGCAGGTCGGGTTCGGCGACTCCATCGACCAGTAGAGGCGGCCGGCCACGGAACGTCCAGCGTTCGGTGATCTCGCCGCCGGCCAGCCCGATCAGCGTGCGTTTCAACAGCAGCACCTCGTTTGCCAGGCCGACGACGTTGCCCACGCTGCGGAAGTTGACGCTGAGGTTGATCACCGGCGGCACCGGCAGGCCGCGCTCGTAGTAGCGCGCGCGCACCTCCTCCCAGCGGAAGCCGCTCGGGTTGATGATCTGCTTGGGGTCGCCGGTGAGCACGGTACGGCGCGGATCGCGGGCCAGGCGGAACAGCAGGGCGAGCTGCATGTCGGTGAAATCCTGCACCTCGTCGCACACCACCAGGTCGTAGCGGAACCGGTCACCGTGCCGCTCCAGGTGCTGCAGCGCGGCGCGGGTCTGGTCGATCTCGTCGTAGCGCGCGTCCGCCTCCAGCCGCCCCTGGTAGTACTCGGCGAGGCGGTGGATGTCGCGCCGGTCGAACGGAAAGTTGGGCGCGCGCTTGCGTCCCAGGCCCTCGTACTCGCGCAAGGTAAGCAGTGGCTGTTCCAGGCGCGCGGACTGCTTCTCCAGGAGTCTCGCGGCCGCTTCGAGCAGGAACAGCTGCTCGTCCCGGCGCAACGCCGCCGCGTCCCGCAGGCAGGCGGCGAATTCCTCCAGCGACCCGAACGCGGTCTTGCGCGCCCGCACGCCGTCGAGCCGTGCACCCGACTCCAGGTTGGCGAGCCGCACCACGTACTCCGCCAGCTCCACGCGTTCGCGCAACGCAGCCTGTCCCGCCGCGAAGCGCGCCGCCAACTGCGCGAACCGGCGCCGGCTCACCGGCGGCTTGGCGCCCTTGATGATGGAGCGGATCTCCTCCCACACCAACTCCGTGTCGTAGCGGGCCGCGCCGGGGTGGTTGCGGAGGATGGCGCCGAACTCGGCCAGCCCGGCCGGCGGCGCCTGCCACTCGGGACGCCCGGCGTGGCCCAGGATTTCGCCAAGCAGTTCGCCCAGGGTCGCGAAACGCACCGCCTCGGGCGCATGTTCCAGCTCGGTGGCCTTCACCAGTCCGCGGTAGATGCGCTCGGAGAACCGCTTCAGGTGAGCGCTGCAGGTCAGAAACAGCGCCCGCTCGGCGCCCGATTCGCCGCCGTCGGTGCCATCGCCGTCTCGCGGTGCCGCTGCCGAGCCAACGGATACGGACCCCGGTGCGCCGCGGCCCGGGGCGGCGTACGCGGCGGGGCCGGCGGCTCCGGATCGCACGCTGCCGCCGGCCGGCGCTCCGCTGCCCCGGTCGGGCGCGTGCACGAGCCGGCGCACCCGGTGGCGCAGCAGGAAGTAGACGGCGATGGTGGTCTTGCCGCTGCCGGCGGTGCCGGACAGCAGCAGCGGGGGCTCGCCGTGCAGCAGCCGAGCCTGCTCGCGGGTCAGGAACAGGTACAGTTCGAGGTGGTCACCCTGGTGGTCTGCCTGCAGGCGCCGCCACTCCTCCTCGTCCACCACCAGCCAGCGCTGCGGGCCGGCGTCGCCGGGCACCTCGCCGAGCGGCTCGCCGTAAGCGTCGGAGCCGAGCCCGGCTCCCGGCACGGCGACCGGCTGGTCGAGCGCCGGCGAGAAGTAGTCACTCCCAAGGGTGTCAGCATCGAGTTCCGGCAACTCCTCGACCTGCGCCGGCTCGAAATCCAGAAACGGCGCGTTGGCGGGTACGATGCGGCGCTCCGCGGCGGCGTTCACGTCGTCGTGCTTTACCACCCCCCACACGTAGATGCGGGTGACGCCGGCGCTGCCGCCGGACCCTGCCGGCGCCTCGCCCTCCGGCGCCTCGCCGAGCGTGAACAGGATGCGGTCGCCGCGGCTGAGGCGCGCCTCGAACACGGCGCGGCCGCTGCCCTTGAGCTTCTTGACCCGCACCCCGGCGTCCCACAGGCCCGCCTGCAGGAACTCCAGCTTCTCGCGCAGGCGCTGCTTTGCGCGGGCGTCCAGGGACAGGACGTGGGCGCGCACGGTGTCGTGCAGGAGGAGCGTGTAGTTGCGTGCCATGGCGGTGGACGAATCCCGCCGCCGGCACCGGCCACGGGTGGGCGGGCCGGCGGCAAGGTACGGCAAGCGGCGTCAGCCGCGGAAGAAGAACTGCTCCGGGTGGTTGGGCTGGAAGCGGATGGCGTCGTAGCCGTGCGCGCCCTCGGTTGGCACGTTGAACAGGCTCTTGTTCACCAGCACCGGCTTCATCACGTCGCCGATCACCCCGATCACGAACGCGTTCTCGGCATGCGTGCGCAGCACGTTGTCGATCAGCCGGTCACGCTCGGCCAAGTCCACGGTGGTGGTGTACTGCTCCCACCAGTCCCGAATCTGCTTCACCTCGGCAATCGGCTCCTCGAGGACTTCCAGGACGCCGACAAGCTGGCGGAAATGCGCCTCGTTGTAGGCCCATGCCGAGGCCAGCGCCGGCGCGCCGACCGCGATACTTGTCACCAGCTTCTTCCGCATTGTGATGCTCCTTTGAGGTCCCGGCTCACGCGCCTCCTACGAGGCCCGCACCCCGGCCGCCATCGGGCTGCCGGCGATCCGCCGGTTCGTTACCTCACTCTTGCTCTCTTCCTTACCTCTTGTACGGGTCGGCGGCATCGCGAAGGCCGTCGCCGACGAAATTGAACTGCAGCACCGCGGCGATCACGAACAGCACCGGGATCAGCCACGGGTGCACCGCCGTGGTGCGCACGTTGTGGGCGTTCTGCAGCACGCCCCAACTCAGCACCGGGCGCTGCAGGCCGATGAAGCCGAGCAGGGTGACCGTGTAGTCGGTCAGCGAGTACCGGCGCACGGCGCTGACGATGCCGATCGGGATGGCGGCCGCGGCGTATCAGGAAATGCTGCATGGTTCAGGCCGAGCGCTCCTGCCGCACCGGAGCGGCAGAGGCCCGGCCAGTGTAGGAGCGCCGCCCCGGCCTGTCAAAAGGACGCGGCGATCCGTAGCGTGCCGTGGGCGTGCGTGGGCCGGCAACGCTGACTCGCGTTATTCCTGGAGTAGGCGGGCCATCATGCGGCGGACGTGGTCCTGGCCGCCGAAGAACACCGCCAGGACACGCACCGTTGCGCGGGACTCGTCGATATCGAACCAGTAGATCGCAGGTCCGATGGCGAGATGCCGCAACCCGGGCAGAATGTCGTCATGGCGTTCGCCCCGATGCGGAGCACCCAGGATGCGTTCGGCGGCCGCACGGATTTCGAGGATCCGGTCCTCGGCGTGATCGAGCGCGCTCTCCGGGCTCTCGCCGAAGTGGAGGTAGCTGCGCAGGAGATGATCGAATATCAGCCCGAAGTCGCGTTCCGCGCCGGCGGCGAACTCAAGACGGAAGGCCATGCGCGCGGCGCTTGTCGGCGAACATGCAGCCGAGCCGCGTGTCCATCCGCTCCGCACTGATGCGCTCGTCCTTGCGGCGGCGCGACAGCAGCTCGCGCAGTGCCTCGGTCTCCAACTCCTCGGCGTCGACTCGCTGCCGCAGCAGATCGACGCCCTGCTGCAGGACCGCGCTGAGGCTGGAGTAGCGCCCTGCCTCGACCAGCGCCCGCGCAAACGCGTGCTGCTCGTCGGTCAGCGATATCGACGACTTGACCGCCACAGATCCAGGGTACTACTCGGTAGCACCACGGTCAACGGCGGACCGGAACCCGGATCCTGCCGGCACACAGTTGGTCAACGGCACGCGCGGCAGGACGACCCGCTCGGCCAACTGCACGCGATCCAGCACTCCCGGGTCACCGGCGCAGAAGTCGCGCTAGCGGTTGGTATCCAGTGCGGTCTTCAACGCCTCGGCGTAGTCCTCCTGACGCTATCACGCCGCCCTTTACCGCGAGCCGGCTCACCGTTCAGGATCACCGCGCTTGCGCAGCCGGGCCTCCAGTTCCGCGACCCGCGCCTCCGCCGCGGCGCGCGCCTCCGCTTCTGCCGTCGCCCGCGCTTCCGCCGCGGCCCGCGCCTCCGCTTCTGCCGTCGCCCGCGCTTCGGCCGCTGCTCGTGCCTCCGCTTCTGCCGTCGCCCGCCCTTCGGCCGCTGCTCGTGGCTCCGCGTCCTCCGCATGCGAGACCAGGTACTTCCCCGTCACCGGATCCGGGAACCGCAACCCGTCCTCCGTGGCGTGCAACTCCAGCCCCAGGACCCTGCTCGGCAGCGCCGGCAGCCCCCCGGCCGTCTTGCGCCCCGCGATCGGCACGTACTTGCCCGCCACCAGCTCCAGCCCCTGCAACACCGGCTCCAGATAATCGCCCGTCGGGTCGTACTGCCAATACTCCGTGACGCCCAACCGCCGATACAGCTCCCGCTTCGGCCCCCGGTCCTCGGCCCACGTGCTGTGCGACGCGATCTCCAGCACGAAGTCCGGCACCTTGCCCTCCGCCCACAGCAGGTAGGAGCGCCGCTTGTGATTCGGCACTCCCAGCACTACGAACACGTCCGGCGCCACCGACGCTCGCGGATTGCCTTGTTCGTAGTAGATCAGCAGGTTGCCGCCGACGTACACGTCATCGTGGCGGTAGTAGATACGCAACCGCTCACGCGCGTAGATCAGGTCGTCGAATTGGAAATCGCTGTCCGGCAACGGCTTACCGTCCGAGTCCGGGTACTCGACCGCGACCGGAGCGGCCATGGAGCTGCTCATCACGCCACCTCCTCACGAGCCCGAGCCAGCGTACCCGGCGGCTGCATCGTTCGCAAGCGCACGCGGACCGACGAGCACCGCCGCTCCA
Organism: Spirochaetaceae bacterium; assembly: GCA_028821475.1. Lineage (GTDB taxonomy): Bacteria > Spirochaetota > Spirochaetia > SZUA-6 > Bin103 > Bin103. The sequence goes on along the minus strand of JAPPGB010000054.1, from coordinate 13,562 downwards.
GCGCGGAAGCCATCTCGTTGAGGCTCAGGTGCTCTTCCTTTGCCTGGTCCGAGAAAGCCGGCCGGTACCGAAAAGCTGGACGCGCGACGCGTGCCACCGTAGACTGAGCTTGCCTGGGGTTCCATCCGGCACACCTGCTTGCGATGCCGTCATTACAGTTCAAAGGCAAGACGTTCGTCGACAACCACCACCTTTCGGTACCATTCCACGAGTTGCGTCCGGTGGCTAGCAAGGGGATCGGCAGGACGGCGAGCCTGCACGACAATCTTATCGTTCACGGAGACAACTTGGCGGCGCTGAAGGCTCTGCTGCCGACCTACCACAACAAGGTCAAGTGCATCTACATCGATCCTCCATACAACACAGGTAATGAGGGATGGGCCTACAACGACAACGTCAACTCGCCGATGATGCAGGACTGGCTCGGCAAGACCGTTGACCGCGATGACCTGACCCGCCACGACAAGTGGTGCTGCATGATGCTGCCGCGCCTGAAACTGCTGCGAGAGTTGCTCCGACAAGACGGCGTCATATTCGTCTCGATTGACGACAACGAAGTCCACAACCTGAGATGCCTCATGGACGAGGTGTTCGGCGAGGAGAACTTCGTAGCGACTGCAATCTGGCAGAAGAACTTCTCACCGAAGAACAGCGCCAGACAGTTTTCGGAAGACCACGACTTCGTGGTCATCTACGCCCAGGACTCTCAGCAGTGGACACCACACCTCCTTGAGCGAAGCGAGCAGGCAACAAGCCGATACAAGAACCCGGACGACGATCCTCGTGGCGACTGGTCATCGAGCGATTTGACCGCGCGGAATTTCTACAGCCTTGGTACATACGAAGTGATCAGCCCATCAGGGAGGACGTTCGGACCATCGATGGGCAGGTACTTCCTGATGTCGCAAGCGCGGTTTGCAGAGCTTGATCAGGACAATCGTATCTGGTGGGGACCTGACGGCGACAGTATGCCTCGCCTCAAGCGCTATCTGTCTGAGGTAAAGACGGGCGTCGTGCCGCGGACGTTGTGGCCTCACACTGAGGTTGGGCACACGCAGGATGCCAAGAGGGAGCTGGTGTCAGTTCTGAACTTCGAAAGATCGGAGGACGTGTTCAATACCGTGAAGCCTACCGGTCTCATTCGACGCATCCTCGAAATCGCGACTGACCGGGATTCTGTCGTCCTTGACTCGTTCGCAGGATCGGGCACCACGGCGCACGCGGTTCTCGCCCTCAACCAGGAGGACGGCGGCAACCGGCGGTTCGTGTTGATCGAATGTGAGGACTACGCGGATTCGATTACCGCCGAGCGGGTGCGGCGGGTGATCAAGGGTGTGCCGTCTGCCAGGGATGCCAGCCTGAAGGCGGGGCTCGGTGGCTCGTTCAGCTACTTCGAGCTCGGTTCGCCGATGCAGCAGGAGTCGCTGCTTTCCGGGCGCGATCTACCGGATTACGAGGCGCTGGCGGGTTACGTGTTCTTCACCGCCACCGGGGAGCAGTTCGATCCGCGCAAGGTCAACCGTGACACCGGACTGATCGGCCGCAGCCGCCGCGGCGACGTGTACCTGATCTACGAGCCGGACCGCGAGCGGATCAAGGACTTGGCGCTCACGCTCGACTTCGCTCGCTCGCTGCCCAGGCCGAAGGGGGCCAACCGGCTGGTGTTCGCACCGACCAAGTACCTGGACCAGGAGTTTCTGGACCTGTACCGCATCACGTTCTGCCAGTTGCCGTTCCAGATCTACCAGGCGATCGACGCCTTGGCGGACGGCGGCGTGCGGCAGGAGACATGATCCTCAAGGAGTACCAGCAACGCGCGCTGGCCGCCGTACGCAGCCTCCTCGATGAGCTCGCGCGGCAGCGCGACAGGGCAGCCAAGGTGCGGGGGATCGATCCGGAGTTGAAGCTGGATTGGGCGCGCGAAGCCTGGGAGAAGGCCGTGCCGGCGCGTCCGTACGTGCGGCGCACCACCGGCACGGGTGAGCCGCTGCCCGCGTTCTGCCTCAAGATTCCCACCGGCGGCGGCAAGACGCTGCTGGCGACGCGCGTGATCGACCTCGTGCACGCCAAGTTGCTCTACCGCCAGACCGGGCTGGTGCTGTGGATCGTACCCACCACCCAGATCTACCGGCAGACGCTGGCGGCGCTGAAGGACCGCGATCATCCGTACCGCCAGCAGCTCGACCTCGCATCCGCCGGCCGCACCATGGTCCTGGAGAAGACCAGCGGGTTCCGGCCGGCGGACGTGGCCGGCAGTCTGTGCATCCTGCTGCTGATGCTCCCGTCCGCCAACCGCGAGACCAAGGAACAACTGCGCATGTTTCGCGACAGCGGCGGGTTCGACCGCTTCTTCCCCGCCGATGACGACGCCGCCGGCCATCGCGCCTTGCTGGAACGGGTACCGAACCTGGACACGTTCGCGGGCGGCGGCTTCTGGGGCCGGCAGATCAAGACGTCGCTCGGCAACACCCTGCGCCTGCTGCGCCCGATGATCGTGCTGGACGAGGGCCACAAGGCATACAGCAGCAACGCCAAGGCAACGCTGGAGGGGTTCAACCCGTCGCTGATCGTGGAGCTGTCGGCGACGCCCACCGCCGAGGCGAACGTGCTGATCGAGATCTTCGGCCGCGACCTGAATGAGGAGGAGATGATCAAGCTCGACCTGCACATCAGGAATCGGTCGAGCACGAGCTGGAAGGACACCTTGTTGGCGGCCGTCGAGCACCGGGCAAAGCTGGAGGAACGTGCGCGGCGCCACGACGCCGCCAGCGGCATGCACATCCGCCCGATCTGCCTGATTCAGGTGGAGCGCACCGGCCGCGACCAGCGGCTGCCCGGCGTCGTACACGCCGAGGACGCGCGCGAGTACCTCATGGAGCACCCCGACATCGGCGCGGAGCAGATCGCGATCAAGACCAGCGCCCGCGACGACCTCAAGGAGGTCGATGACGCCGGCGGCCTGCTGGTGCGCGACTGCCAGATCCGGTTCATCATCACCAAGCAGGCGCTGCAGGAGGGCTGGGACTGCGCCTTCGCCTACGTGCTGGCGATCCTCACGCGCCCCAGCTCCAGGAGCGCGCTGACCCAGCTCGTGGGCCGCATCCTGCGCCAGCCCTACGCGCGCAAGACCGGCGACCGCTGGCTGGACGAGAGCTACGTGTTCTGCTTCCAGCGCCAGAGCGTCGAACTCCTGCGCGAGGTGCGCCGGGGATTCAATCGCGAGGGGCTCGGCGACCTGGAACCCAAGCTGGCTGACGACGGCGACAGCCCCATGGAGCCCGCGGCGTCCGTCGTGCACAGACAACGCAGGCGGTTCCGGCGGGCGGCACGCGACCTCGTGCTGCCAGCATTCATGATCCGCGACGGCAGCACGTGGCGTCCGGCGCACTACGAAGCCGACATTCTGTCACGCACGCCGTGGGACGAGGTGGATGTGACCCCGCTCTACGACCTGCCGCTCGGCGAACGGCCGGGCGACGACATCGAGATGCAGGTCGGCGTGGACGGCGGTATTGCAGCGGCTTCCACGTATGCCGCTCCCGACCGTGCCGGGGGCGGCGGCCACCTGGACCATGCGTTCGCCGCCAGCCACCTGCTCGATGTGATGCCGAACCCGTGGCGCGGCAGTGAGGTCGCGCGCCGCGTGTTCGGCGCACTCCTTGAGCGCCACGACCGTGACCTCGTGGTAAGCAACCACGGCTTCATCCTGGAGGAATTGCACAAGCGGCTGGAACTGGAGCGTGACCGGTTGGCGCGCGGCGCCTTCGTCAACCTGCTCGACACTGGAGTGATGCGCTTCATCGTGGCCGCCGAAGACTTCGGCTTCAACAGGCTGCCCCGGCAAATCAAGGCCGTTCCCGCCACGCAAGCCAACCGCGTTGACGGCACCCAGTACCTGCTCAATCTGTTCGACCGCACCGACGACAACGAACTGAACGCCTTGGAGAATCGCGTGGCGACCTTCCTCGACCAGCAGGAACGCCTGTTCTTCTGGTACCGCAACCGCGCGCGCCAGGACTACTACGTGCAGGGCTGGAAGCGAGGCAAGATTTACGCCGACTTCATATTCACGCTGAAGCCCGACGACCCGGACGCCACCGACCCGTTCCACCAGGTGTTCGTGGTCGAGACCAAGGGCCTCCACCTCAAGGAAGCCGCCGACACCGAGTACAAGCGCTCGGTCTTCGACATCTGCTCCCGCCACGCCACCCGCCGCGACTGGGCAGAGTTCGTTCCGGCGATGCGTGGCCGACCCATGCGCTTCGAGGTGGTCGACGAAGCCGAATGGCAGCGCCGCCTCACCGAGTTGCTCACAGGTTGACCGCGACGACGGAGTCAACGGCTCGGGCGTTGGCCGATGAGCAATGCCAGAACCGCGAAGCCGAGAGAGCCGGGCAGCACTCCGATCACGCCGCGCTTCACGGTGTGTAGGGGACGGCGCCGCGCTCGTCGACGGTGAATCCGTAACGTTCGATGTAGTGGGCGGCGGGCAGGAACGGGTCGGCGCGCTCGGCGAGGAGTTGCCGCATGGCGTCTTCCAGGCGGCGCTGCAGGGCGGCGCATGCGGGGTTGCCGTAGCGGTTGTCGAGTTGGTCGGGGTCGGCCGCGGTGTCGTACAGGATGCCCCGCCCGTCCAGCCAGCGCGCGTAGCTGTAGCGGGCGGAGCGGACGCCGCGCCAGGGGGCGCCGACGTATTCCGCGAACGGAGCGATGCACATGGTGAGGGAGTGCTCCGGCTCCGCGAACGGCTCGCCGCGGATGGCGGACGACACGTCGCGGCCCTCCACGGTTTCGGGAATCGGCACGCCGGCGAGGCCGAGCAGCGTCGGCAGAATGTCGACCACGCCGAACGGAAACGAGAGGTGGCGGCCGCGGCCCGCCTGGTCCGGGCAACGCAGGAGAAATGGCACCCGGATCGACTCGTCCCAGGGGTGCTGCTTGCGGGTCATCCCCTGCGAGCCCAGCATGTCGCCGTGGTCGGAGGTGTAGACGAAGATGGTGTCGTCGCGCAGCCCGGCCGCGTCGATGGCGGCGTCGATGCGGCCCAGTTGCTCGTCCAGCGCGGTGACGTGGGCGCAGTACCCGGCGAGGTCTTCGCGGACCGGGTCCGGGCAGTTCGCCGGGACCTCGACGTCCGCCGCCGGATAGCGGTCCAGGTACTTCCGCGGCACGTCGCGGTAGGGGTTGTGCGGCGGCCCCCAGGAAAGCATCAGGGCGAACGGCTCGCCCGCCTGCCGCGAGGCGATGTAGTCGACCGCCATGTCGGTCTGCGCCGCGGCGTCGTAACGGTCCCACCACAGCCGCTCCGGCGTGTCCCGGTAGTAGAACGATCGCAGGTAGTCGTGCGTGCAGTTGGCGGCGGCCCAGAACCGGAACCCCTGCCGGCGCGGGCCCGGCGGCGTGAACGCGCCGCGGCGATTGCCGTCCAGGTGCCACTTGCCGATGTACGCCGTGTCGTAGCCGGCGTCGCAAAGGATCGTACCGAGGGTCGGACGGTCGGTGGGCAGCCGCACGTCGTTGAGGAACACGCCGCTGGTGAGCGGGTACTGCCCGGTGAGCAGCGCGGCGCGCCACGGCGTGCACACGGGGATGCTGGAGACCGCCGTGTCGAACACCACGCCCTCCGCCGCCAGGCGGACCATCGCCGGCGTGGCGACGGCCGCGCCCTCGTAGCCGGTCGTCCGCGCCCGGTGCTGATCGGAAAAGACGAACACGATGTTGGGGCGGGCGGGCATCGCTGTCCTGGCACTTGGCACGCCGGCTACTCCGCGGCAACCACGAGCCGGTTGCCGAACACGTCGGTGTCGCCGATGATGCCGAAGGCGGCGATCTCGGCTTCCGGCGGGGGCTCGCAGGACCAGCGGCGGCTCGGGTTCCAGCCGCACGTGCGCTTCAGGTCGGCGGCGTATTCGGCGCGCTTCAGCGCCGCGATCGAAGGGTCGATCACGGGGACGCCGAGCGCCTGCGAGAGGCGGTCGTGGAAACCGATCTCCAGGGTGCAGCCGAGGATCAGCGCCTCCGCGTAGTCTTCCTCGATCGCCTTCCTGCCGGCTGCCGTGAGGCGCCGCTCGGTTTCGGCGTGATCGGTCTGGAAGTCGCTCACGCCCAGCTCCACCGGGTAGAAGCCGCTCAGCCGGTCGGCCATGCCGTTGTCGCGCACCGTGGCGTGCATCTGGTGCACCCACTTGCGGCGCCCGACGATGATGCCGAACCGGTTGGCGAGGCTCGCCGCGATCTCCAGCGCGGCGGCGCACGGTGCCGTCACCACCATGGCGCCGGATACCTCGCGCGCGTCGAGCAGGGCGGTGTCGTAGAAGCAGCCGATGGCCAGCGCGTCGAACCCCTCCGCGGCGGCCGCGCGCGCCGCCCGCACGATGCCGGTCGACACGACGGCCTCGTAAGAGCGGTACTCGATGTGGGTGAAGGCGCCGTCGACCGGCTTCAACGAGGTGACGTGCACCTCGGTGCCGGGCAGCTTCACGGTGCGCGCCATGGCGGCGAACACCTCGTCGTAATCGGGCGTGCCGACCGGATTCAGGTACATCAGCTTCAGCGGGCCGCCGTCTGCCATCTCGGGCTCCTCCTCCTCAGGTTTCCACGCCGTACACGTCGCGGGCGTGCTCCGGCGAGAGCAGGCTATTGCGCACGTCGGTGCGCACCAGCTCAGGGTCGCGCTCGCGCGGGTCGCCGCAGCCGCCGCCGCTGCCGGTGAACACGCGGATCACGTCGTCCTTGCCGGTGGCCAGCTCCGACACGTGGGCGAACCGCCGCCGCTCGCCCTCCTTGGGGATGAACTCGATGTAGTTGGGCGAACCGTCGCGCCCGCCCTCCACGCCCCAGGCGGGAAACTTCGAGCGCGTGTAGCCCACGGTCAGAAAGCCGTTTTCGGACCGCACCCGGTAGTCCAGCACGATGCCGCGGCCGCCGGCATGCCTGCCCTCGCCGCCCGGCTCCGTGTTCAGCCGCATCTGGTCGACGATCAGGCCGTTGCGCGCCTCGCTGACCTCGGCCGGGCAGTTGTAGGTCTCGCCGTGGAATCCGCTGAACATGGCGGTGTTGCCGTCGCCGCCCGTGCTCGCCCCCCAGCCGCCGAGTTGCGGTTCGATCACCGTGTACTGGCGCCCGGTGTCGGGATGGACGCCGCCGATGAAGGTGCCGCAGATCGATGCGAAGTGGCCGGCCGCCAGGCGGTCGGGCACGTGGCCCGCCAGGCAGCGCCACATAAGGTCGTACACGCGCAGCCCGATCTCGTAGTAGAAGCCGAGCGCGGCCGGCTCGCGCGCATCGAACACGGTGCCCTTGTGCGTCAATAGCTCGACCGGGCGGAACGAACCGCCGTTCGCCGGCGTGTAGGGATCGGTGAGCGACTTGAAGATCATCTGCGCGGCGACCATCGCGCTGTCGCGGCTGGTGTTCAGCGGTCCGTCGAGCTGTTCGGGGTTGTTGCGCAGATCGACCGTGAAGCGGTCCGCGGTGATGGTGATGCGCACGTGGTAGGCCTGGCCGTTGTCCTGCTCTTCCGTCAACTCGAACGTGCCGCGGGGCAGCCTCGAGAGCGCGCTCAGCGACGCCCGCTCGCCGAACTCCATGAAACGCCCGATCGCCGCGGTGAACGTGTCGGTGCCGTACTTCTCCGCGAGCGCCTCGATCCGCCTCGCCCCGACCCGTACCGAGGCGATCGATGCCCACAGGTCGCCTTCGAGCACGTCCGGCATGCGCGAGTTGACCTTGATGATCTGCATCACCGCTTCGTTGGTCTGGCCGCGCGCGATGATCTTGATCGCGGGCAGCCGCACGCCCTCCTGGAAGATCGAGCTGGCCTCCCCGGTCAGCGATCCCGGCGCCATGCCCCCCACGTCCGAGTGGTGGGCGATGGTGGCGGTCCAGGCGATCAGCCGTCCGCCGTGGAACACCGGCATCATCACCACGATGTCGCTGAGGTGCGTGACGCCGCCGTAATAGGGATCGTTGGTGGCGAACACGTCGCCCGGCTCGATGTCCCCGTGCTGGTCGAACCGGGCGGCGATGAACTTCACCGACTTGTCGAGCACACCGATGAACGCGGGAATCCCCGCCCCGGAGGACGCGATCTCTCCGCTGGCGTCCAGGATGCCGGTGCCCATGTCGAGCACTTCGTAGATGATCGAGCTCATTGCCGTCCTGCGCATGGCCGCGAACATTTCGTCGGCCGCCGCCTGGACCGAGTTCTGAATGATCTCGAGCGTAATCGGGTCATGCATGGACCGTCCCTTCACTGGTGAATGTGGATGACGACGTTGCCGAAGCCGTCGACCCGCGCCTCGTTGCCGCGGTGCACGACCACGGTCGACGCCGCATCCTCGACGATGGCCGGGCCGGCGAACCGCATGCCCGGCCTGAGTCTGCCGGCGTCGTAGATCGCCGCCTCCATGATCCCCTCCTGCGCGAAGTCCACCTTGCGGGAACCCTTCTGCGCCCCGGTTGCGCTTGCCGGGCCCAGCTCCCGCTTCCTCATCTCCACGCGGCCGACGGTTGCCGTGGCGATGACGTGGATACCGACCATCTCCACCGGAGCATCGAGGCGGTACGTGTATTCGCGTTCGTACCCGGTTTCGAACGCCCTTCTGATTTCCCGGATGCGGTTCGCCGTCACCACACCGGTGCCGAGCGCCACCTCGGTGGTGTGCTCCTGGTTCTGGTAGCGGAACGTGCCGAACCTCGTGAACGACAGTCCTCCGCTGTCGACGCCCTCGCCCCGGAACTGCGCCCGCGCCGCCTCCTCGGTCTCGGCCAGGGCGCTCTCGATCGCCGCCGCGTTGTCCGGCACCAGGTCCAGCAGCCGGGTGGCGATGTAGTCGCGGCGCAGATCGGACATCATCATGCCCCAGGCCGAGAACACGGCCGCGTCCGCCGGGATCACCACCTTGGAGATGCCGAGTTCGGCGGCCAGCGCCACCGCGTGCATGCCGCCGCCGCCGCCAAACGCGATCAGCGTGAAATCGCGCGGGTCGAACCCCCGGTTCAGCGACACCAGCTTGAGCGCGTTGACCATGTTGTTGTTGGCGATGCGCACGATCCCGGCCGCCGCCTGGTCCGGGTCCATGCCGAGCCTGCCGCCGACCTCCCGCAGCGCCGCTTCCACCGCCTCCATGTCCGCTTGCATTTCGCCGCCGCCTCGGCCGCCGCCACCGCCCCCGCTACGGCCCCGGCTGAAGTTGTCGCGGTTGATTCTTCCCAGCCACAGGTTCGCGTCGGTGGTGGTGGCGTCCGTGCCGCCCATGCCGTAGGCCGCCGGACCGGGCACGGCGCCTGCCGAACGCGGCCCCACGTGCAGCTTCCCGAACTCGTCGACCCAGGCTACCGAACCGCCGCCGTTGCCGATCTCGACCATGTCGACCACCGGCACCATCACCGGGTAGCCCGCCGTCCTGCCGTCCCGCCCGATCCAGTAGTCGTTCACGATCCTGATGTTGCCGCGGTCGACGAGCGAGCACTTCGCCGTGGTGCCGCCGATGTCGAGGGCGATGATGTTCGCATCGCCGATCAGCGCGCCGAGTTGGGCGGCGCCCCAGACACCCGAGGAGGGCCCCGATTCGATCATCGTGATCGGCGTCCGTGCCGCGGCCTGCAGCGAGTCGACGCCGCCGTTGGACTGCATCACGTAGGGGCTGCCCGCGAACCCCCGGCTGGCGAGGCCGTCGCTCAGACGCCGCAGGTAGCGTTCGGCGGTCGGCTGCACGTAGGCGGAAAGGACCGCCGTGCTGGTGCGCTCGTACTCGCGCCACTCGCGCGCGATGCGGTGTGACGACACCGCGTAGATGCCGGGCCAGAGACGCCGCACCTCCGCTTCGGCGGCGCGTTCGTGCGCATCATTGGCGTAGGAGTGCAGGAAGCAGATGGCGACCGCCTCCACGCCGTCGGCGCGGAAGTCCGCAACGATCGCCGCCAGGGGCGACAGGTCCACCGGCCGCACTTCCGTGCCGCGATAGTTCATCCGGCCCGGCAGCTCGCGGCGCAGGTAGCGCGGCACAAACGGCTTCGGCTTTCGGTAGTGCAGGTTGAACAGGTCGGGCCGGTTGCCGCGCGCTATTTCCAGCGTGTCCCGAAAGCCCTCGGTGGTAATCAATCCGACCTTCGCCCCCGTGCGCTCGGTGAGGGCGTTGATCACGACGGTCGTGCCGTGGGCGAGAAAGCCGATCTCGGGCAGCGCCACGCCGCCTTTGCGCAGCACGTCCAGGACGCCGCGTTCGAAATCCGGCGGCGTCGTTGCCGTCTTCGCCGTGGTCACCCGCGACCGGCCGGACTTGGGATCGACGTCGAATCGGACCAGGTCCGTGAACGTGCCGCCGACATCGGTCGCCACCCGGGTGATCCAGTTACTCATGTGGCGCACCGCGAGACGCACACGACGCTGCCGCGTGGCGACACGATCACTGACCGATCTTCCATACTCCCTTCTCGCGAAACGCGGGAATTGTCTGGCGGCGGGCGGCGTTGGTGACGGCCGGGGCGGACGCGCCCTCCTGTCTGATGTAATCCGACAGCGTAGTGATGCGTTGCCCCAAGAGGTAGCTCCGCCGCTTGTGCAACGACTCCAGCAGGGCCAGCGCCAGGATCCGCTCCATGGTCGCGGTGCGCTTGCGGTCAGTGTATTCCCGGAAGGCGCGATAGTAGGTCTGCTTTTCCGAGTTGCGAATCATCAGCGCCGGCAAGCCCAGCTTCTGCAGTTGAGCATTGATGATTACGCGCCCCACCCGGCCATTGCCGTTCCATTCACTGAAAATGTCAACTTCGGCGTGAATCAGCTCTTCGTTCTTGCCTTTATTCACGGTATCGAGGCCCGGGCGGTCAGAAGCGACCGGAGCCGAGGGTGGCGGTGAGGGAGGCGCCGACGCGGGGGCCGAGGGGGGTCATTTCGGCGCCTTCCTCGCCGTAGGTGACGGTGGCGGCGGCGCGCAGGCTCAGGTGGTCGAGCGGCCGGAACGTGACCGACGGCGCGATGCGCGCGGAGCCGTCGCTCAGGTTGGATAGCCACAGCACGCCGGCCGACCAGTCGGCGCCGCGGCCGAGCGCGACGTTGAGCGACGCGGCCGCGTAGTGCCGGCCCCGGAAGGCGAGGTCGGCGCCGCTCAGGTCGCCCGCCGCCAGCAGCGCGGCCACCCCGGCGCGGTTGTCGCGCAGCACGGCCGGGTCGGCGTAGCCCTCGCCGTTCCACAGGTACTGGCCCGCCAGGGTGGCCGACCAGTCCTCCTCGGCCGGCGCATAGGTGTAGCGCAACCCGGCGGTGGCCGCCGCGAACGGGTCCTCGGTGTTGCGCGCGGTGCGCAGCCCGAACGCATTGCCGGTGCCGCGAGCGGCCCGCTGCACGAACCGCCGGTCGGAGCCGAGGCTGCCCTCCAGCTCCGCGAACAGGTCGAAGTCCAGCAGGCTGGTAGTCAGCGTCAGCATGGCGCGCGGCACGCGCTCGGGATGGAAGTAGGCGCCGATGCCCACCTCGGCCCCGTCCAGCACCACCTCCGCCTTGGGCGCCGCGGCAAGCTGCACGCCGCCTTCGATCGGGTCGGCGATCGCGTACAGGTAGAGGTTGTGAAAGTCGATCGGCAGGTTGGCACGCAGTGACACCGGTCCCTCGCGTTCGGCGTCGGGATCCTCCGGGTCGATGGCGGTCAGGTTCAGCACGTCCGCCGGACTGAAGAAGTAGCCCACACCCCAGGCGATCGTGTGCTTGCCGCCGCGCAGGAACAGCGCGTCACCGACCGAGAAGTCCGAGAACAGCTCCTTCACCTTGACCACGTCGTCGAATTCGCGCGCCGGCTGCGCGTCCGCATCGGTACTGAACGGATAGCTCAGGTCCACCTTGCCGAACACCCGGAAGTCGTCCGCCGGGCGGGCGTCCAGGAACACGGTCGCCCCCAGGTCCACCGTGGCACGGTGCGAGTCCGGCTGCAGCGGTTCGTCGGCCAGCTCGGCCGGCGACGCCCAGTGCGCCTCCCCGGTCAGCGAGAATCGGTACGCACCGCCTATCTCGACCGGCGGCGGCGGCGGCGCGGCGGCAGCCCCGGCCGTCCCCGGCTCGGTGGCCGGCACCTCGCCTTCGAACAGGTCGCTGTCGAACAGGTCGGAGGTGTCGATTGAACTGTCCCCAACGCTCTCGTCCTCCCGGTCGGGCGAGCCGAACGGATCGGCCGCGTCGAGACTCTCCTGCGTGCCGTGGTCGTCCTCATCGGGCGAGCCGAACAGCGACTCCTCGTCGGTGTCGATCGCCTGCGCGCCCGCCACGCCGCCCACCAGGGCGACGGCGACGGCGAACAGGATCGCCGCCGCCGGCAGGCGCGGCCGCACGGTCGCCGTCATCGGTTGGCGCGCTCCACGTATGCCTTGGTGAACACGGAGTCCGGGATCGCCGCGGCGGACAGGTCGGTCATGCTGATGCGGGTCTTCTTGCCCTCCACCAGCTCGTCGACGAAGATCATCTCGGTGGGCACCACGGCGCTGCCGACGCGCGCATAGCGCGGGTAGTAAGAGGTCCGCATCAGCCGCTCGGTCAGGCTGTAATCCTCGGTCTTGAGCACCAGGCTGGCCTCGCGCGTCACCCACGCCTTCAGGAACGGATAGGTGACCTCGTCGCTGGCCGCCTGCAGGTCGAGCACGTAGACGGCGTACCTGCCGAGCGTCCCCTCCTCGATGCTGCGCACCGCGTAGTCCTCGGCGAAGCTGAAATCGCCGAAGTCGGAGTTGCGCGCGTCGGTATCCTGAAACGCCTCCTTCAGGGAGGTGTGCGAGAACTTGCGGCTCTCCGGATCGTAGAACCACAGGTTGTCGCCCTGCCGCAGGTAGCCCTGGCCGCGCTGCACCGCCGGATCCCGGATCAGGATCAGGAACGCGTCGTCGGCGTCGCGCCGGAACTGCTGCGCCACGGTGCGCTCCACCCCCTCCTCCGGATCCTCCGAGATCAGCGTCAACACGGCCGAGAAGTCCTGGTCGCCGAAGCTGCGCTGGCGGTCGATCTCCACCAGCAGCGCCTGCACGTCGACATCGGCGGCCGGCAGGCCGGTTCCGGCGAGCAGCCCGGCCGCGCACAGGACGGCGACCGCATAGCGTCGAGTCATCGAGGTTCCTCCTCCTGCAAAGGGTGCGTCATCCGGTCACACCCGGTCATGTCGAACTGCGCAGCGCCGCCGCCGGGTCCATGCCGGCCGCGCGGCGGGCAGGGATCAAGGCCGCCAGCAGACTCAGGGCCAACAGGATCGCCACGTTGGCGGCGATCGACAGCGGCGGCACCGCGAAGGTGAGCCGGCCGTCATCCAGGAAGAACTGCAGCGGCGAGTCGGTGTCCAGGGTGAGCCCGCTCAGGACCAGCATGGCGACCGCGGCCAGCACCAGACCGGCGAGTGCGCCGAGCAGGCCGATGAAGCCCGCCTCCATCAGGAAGATGGCGCGCACCGTGCCGCGCTGCATGCCGACCGCGCGCATGGTGCCGATCTCCCGGATGCGCTCCAGCAGTACCATCCGGAACGTGTTTACCACGCCGACCATGGTGATGGTCAGCAGGATCAGGAACACCACCAGGCTGACGATGTCCA